>CAYSXL010000001.1:0-57118 GCA_964435025.1 uncultured Candidatus Saccharibacteria bacterium
TGGGCCTGAGAAAAGAACAAAGAAATTGGGAGAAAGAAAGGGAAGAAATAAAAAAAGAACTTGAAGAACTCACCTATAAACTGGAAAACGGAGATCCGTTTGCTATTCTTGCAATTGAAAAGGGGTCAAAAGAAAAAGAGACACGAGAGGAAAGAGCGGAAGCGACCAAGAAACAAGAAAAAAAAGAAGAAGAAGGAAAGGAAACAGGTGACCCGGAAGAAAAGGAGGAAGAAAAACAAGCGCAAGAAGAAAAAGAGAAAAAGGAAGAGCAGAAAGAAAAAAAGAGCGGAGATGGTAAAGGATTTTTTAGGAGTGTGTGGGATTTCATAAAACTTCTTCCTTATTTTTTCCAGGCTATGGGAGGAAGAATATTTGAGTGGATTGCTCAGCTAAAGAAAGAAGATAAAGAGGATAAAAAAAAGTAAAAATCGAAGTGGAGACGTTCGATTTGGTTTTATTAAAATTTTTAATAATTCAAGGGAAAGCGGAAAACGGTTGTCAAGATAATAAAAACCCTCTCTTACGAGAGGGTTTGCTGATGTCCTTAAAAAAGAGCATGCTTGGTGATTTGAGCCATCGTCTCATAATTAACGCTCATAGAATAACCGATGCCGAAATCTTTCTCTTCCTGTTCTCTATTCTCATGGTTCGCCAATTTATGGTGGAAGGTATAATAAAGACTTTTTCCCATTCGGCGGTAATCTTCATATTTCATCATTCTATGATCGGCTCTTCCCGTAAAGAGGGTACAAATAAGAAAACACAAGTCCGCAGCTTGTTGCCAATGCCAGTAGTCTTTTTCATCTTCAACTTTTGCAAGGTAATCAATGACGTACAAGCTTTTAGGTGGGCTTTCCGCCGCCTTAGCGAGCACTTTAGCGATATATTTGCCACAAAGAAAATATTCAGAGTTGATATTTGCTTTTTGCAAAATAGTATCGGAGATATCTCGCTCAATCATTCTTTCCATTTTCGCAAAAGTTGATTTAAAAATCGTGCCGGTACCGGATTTTATGCCCTCTTCTTCTTTTTGAAGTTTTTTTGCTTCCCTCATCAGGGCGGTTAGATTTTCCTCAAAATCAACATTGCGCTTGAAATTTTGGAAATGCAATATTTTACCCAAGTTTGTTTCCTCCTTTCCTTTTTACTTATGACTACTTTAAAAGAACCTGCTCCTTTCCCCCTTTATGGTAATATAAAAAAGGGTGTTGTGTCAATAGTTGTATAAAAAAGCAAAAAAGATATAATAAAGTAAGACCTTTCAAAATTTACTGGCGGACTAAATATTTAAAAGGAGGGGATCTTAATGGCAGAAGGAAGATCATTGCGCATTTTTGCGGTATGTTTTTTGGTGGTATGGATACTTTTTGTTCTTTATCCGCAGCCGTATAATTTATTTAAGAGCGTTTATCGCCTTTTTAATCATCCGGTCAATCCTCAGGCAGAAGGCGTACAGCTCCTTGCTAAGGAGGTTGCCGATATGGATTTATCCGAGGCAGAAAGTTTTATACTAAAAAGCATTCCTTATGACCATGATTGGAACGTCTACGGTATGCCTTGGTATTTCCCGAAAGCGGAAGAAGTTCTTACCCGTGGGAGAGGGGATTGCAAATCTCGTTTTATAATAACAGCGTCCGTTTTTGAGAATCTTGATATTCCTTATCACCTTCATCTCTCTTCAACTCATGTGTGGATAGACTATGAAGGGAGAAGAGAAACTACCAGGGAGAATAAGGAGATAGCGCTGCTTCTCGCGGACGAGGAAAAGGCCGAGTGGAGAGTTCCGAAAGTGGATTGGGAGCATACGAAAAATTCTTTCGTGAGGTCGTTTTGGGGAAATATGCCTACTCCTAAAAAGATAATGCTTTTAGAGGGGTCTGTTATATTTCTATTGCTTAATCTCTTGTCGGTAGTGATCCTTGATAAAAAGCCGGAAATGATTTGAAGGAAGGTCTTGAAAGGGTAGAGCGAATAACTTTACCCTTTTTTATATATATGAAAAATGAAAACAACAAATTTGAACTAATGGCGCCAGTGGGAGATTTTCCAACGCTTACTTCGGCATGTAAAGCGGGAGCGGATGCGGTTTATTTCGGGATAAGTAACTTTTCTATGAGAACGGGAAAGAAAAATTTCAAGATATCCGAGCTGGGGAAAATAAGGAAAATTTGCAATTCATATCCGCGAAAACCAAAAATGTACTTGACCCTTAATACAATTATCTATGACAACGAAATAAATAAACTGGAAAAAACCATCAAAAATATAAAAGGCAAAATAGATGCTGTGATTTGCTGGGATTTTGCGGTAATATCCCTTTGCAAAAAATACAAGATACCTTTTTTTATTTCGACCCAGAGCTCCGTTTCCAACACCAAGGCGGCCGAATTTTACAAGAATTTAGGGGCAAGGAGAATTGTCTTGGCGCGCGAACTGAATCTACAGCAGATAAAGAGAATCGGAAAGATAGAAAACTTGGAAATAGAAGTTTTTGTTCACGGGGCAATGTGTGTTTCTCTATCGGGCCGATGCTTTACAAGCCAGTTTCTTTTTAACAAATCCGGAAACAGAGGGGAGTGCCTGCATCCTTGCAGAAGGACTTACACCGTAAAGGATGACGAAAAGGGGTACGAACTGAAGCTCAACAAAAACACAGTGATGTCGGCAAAAGACCTTTGTGTTCTACCTTTTATGGAAAAACTAAAAAAGATGAACATAAAGTCATTTAAAATAGAAGGAAGAAACAGGGATCCAAGATATGTAGAAACTGTAGTGGGGGTATATAGGAAGGCTCTTGATATAAACTTGGGCAAAGAAGAGGTAAAGAGGTACATGAAAGAATTAAAAAGTGTCTATAACCGGGAATTTTCCACGGGGTTTTACCTGGGGAAACCCATGCCGGAAGATTTTGCCCGGGTCGAAAATTCCGCTGCCACAACTTACAGGGAGTTCTTGGGAAAGGTAACATATTTTTATCCCAAGATAAGTGTTGCTCTCGTAAGATTGGCAAACAAGCTGGAAAAAGGAGAAAGAATCGTGTTTATTGGAGAAAAAACAGGCGCGGAAGAAACAGAAGTAGGGGAAATGGAAATAGATAAAAAGAAAACGGTGAAGGCGGAAAAAGGGAGCGAAGTAGGTATAAAAATCGGATTTAAGGCGAAAAAAGGAGACGAAGTATATAAAATAAAAGAAAGATATCAAAAGTGGTTTGCCTAAAAAAAATTATGCTATATAATGAAAAAGACAGGCTATGAAGAAAATATTTTGCTTTGATTTTGACGGGACGATTGCCGACACATTACCTCTTATTATAGGGGTGGCTGACGTTCTCTTTAAGAAAATGGAAGGGCGAGAGCTTAGCGGTGATTTTTTGAGAAAAATACGAAAGGAGGGGATTGAGGAGGTTTTTCGGGAAGCAAAAATACCTTCGTATAAACTATTTTTTTTGTACTTGAAAATTAAAAAAAAGATGAATAAAGGTGTTGCAAGTATTGCGGTGGATAAAGAAATGGAAAGAGTATTGAAAGAATTAAAAAATAAAGGACATGTGGTTGGGATTTTGACTTCCAATTCAAATGAGAATGTGATAGATTTCTTAAACCATAACGATTTAGACTTTTTTGACTTTGTCAAAACGTCAGGTGTTTTGGGGAAGGGTAGGGAAATTAAAAAATTAAAACAACAAGGGAGGGATTTTTTTTATATTGGTGACGAGGTGAGGGACATAAAAGCGGGGAAAAAAGCAAACGTAAAGACGGTTGCGGTACCTTGGGGGCTTAGCTCCAGAAAGGCGCTACAGAAGGCGAGACCCGATGTGCTGATAGAAAGACCCGGAGATCTGTTGGATTTTTCCTTGTAAAGATTGAATTCCTGTCAGTGAATTTACTTTGTTTTCTGAAATTTTTATGAAGAAAAAAATACTTATGTTTGGCTGGGAGTTTCCTCCTCATAACAGTGGAGGACTGGGTACGGCTTGTCACGGTCTTACAAAAGCACTAATAAAAAAGCAAACCGAAATTATTTTTGTGCTCCCCAAGAAATTGAAAGGAGTAGATGAAAGCTTCTTAAAGATAATTTCTCCCGATGCTCCGTATACGGTGATGCATGCTTTCGATTCGCCGCTGAGCCCTTATTTAAACGTAAAGAGCTATGCTTCGGATGTTTTTAAAGATGAACCGATATACGGAAGAGATCTTTTTGAAGAGGTCTCGCGCTATGCTTTTTTCGGGGAGGCTATCGCAAAAAGAAGAGATTTTCAAATTATTCACGCGCACGACTGGCTTTCTTTCGGAGCGGGCATAAAGGCGAAAGAAAAAACGGGAAATCCTCTTATTGTCCATGTTCACGCTACGGAGTTTGATAGGGGGGGCGGAAATAGTATCGATTCGCGGGTCTATAAAATTGAAAGAGAGGGAATGGAAAAAGCGGACAAAGTTATCGCTAACAGTAATTTTATGAAAAGCATAATTGTCAGGCACTACGGAATTCCGGAAGAAAAAATAGAAGTAGTACATAACGGCATTGATTTTTCAGAAGAAGATACCGCGACTGAAAGTACGCATAAAATAAAAGAAGCCGGGAAAAAAATAGTTCTTTTTGTTGGAAGATTGACACTTCAAAAAGGCCCTGATTATTTTATTGCTTGCGCGAAGAAAGTGTGTGATTTTAGTGATGATATCTTTTTTGTGATTTCGGGATCCGGGGACATGGAGCAGCAATTATTGGAAAAAGTAGCCGCAATGGGAATTTCCGACAAAGTCCTTTTCACGGGTTTTTTGCGCGGAGAAAGGTTAAAAGAGATGTATAAAATGGCGGACCTTTTTGTATTGCCGTCAGTATCGGAGCCGTTTGGAATAACACCGCTGGAATCGCTCATAAACGGCACCCCCGTGCTTCTTTCAAAACAATCGGGAGTTTCGGAGGTTCTCGAACATGCACTTAAGGTTGATTTTTGGGATACCGAGGAGATGGCGAATAAAATTATTTCCGCGTTAAATTACGAACCGGTTTGTAATTGTCTTAAAGAATATGGCCGCAAAGAGGCGAGAAACATAACTTGGGATAAGGCAGCGGAAAAATGTATAGATATATACAACACTTTATAAAAAACGGGCTTTGTCTTTGTTTTTCGGTCTTTAAAGAAAAATTGTTTTAATTATTACCGGACGGTATTCGTTTGCCATCCGTTATTTACAAAATTATGCCTTCTGTTTGCTTTTACTTCCAAGTCCATCAACCTTTTAGAATAAAAAAATACAGTTTTTTTGATATAGGAAAAGATTCTTCTTATTTTAATGAAGAAAAGGGCAGTGACCTTAACAATCGCTTTGTAATGCAAAAGGTTGCGCACAAATGCTATATTCCTACCAATAAAATGCTTCTTCATCTTTTGAGGAAGTATCCCGATTTTCATTTCAGTTTTTCTTTTTCCGGGGTAGCGCTCGAACAAATGGAAAAGTATTCGCCCGAGGCGCTTGCAAGTTTCCAAGAGCTTGTAGACACGGGAAGAGTGGAAATACTCGGCGAAACCTATTATCATTCTCTTGCTTTTTTATATTCAAAAGAAGAGTTCAGAAAACAGGTACTCATGAACCGGAGAAAAATAGAAGAACTGTTTTCGGTGAAGCCGCGCATTTTCCGATGTACGGAACTTGCCTATAGTAACGATATTGCCAAAGAAGCGGAAAAAATGGGATTTAAAGGAATTCTTGGAGAAGGAGTGGACTCGATTCTGGGATGGAGAAGCCCCAATTTTCTTTATAAGTCCAAAGGAGCGGATATCAAGCTTTTTTTGAAGAATTATCGTCTTTCCGATGACATTGCCTTCCGTTTTTCCGAACGAAGTTGGAAAGAGTATCCTCTCACGGCGGACAAATTCGCTAACTGGCTTTCGCAGGCAAACGGAAGCGGGGAGACGGTCAATTTGTTTATGGATTATGAAACTTTTGGAGAGCATCAGTGGGAAGAAACGGGGATTTTCAAGTTCCTGGAAGATCTTCCCGAGAAGGTGCTAAGAGACAAGGACAATAATTTTTTGACACTTTCCCAGTGTGAAAACAGATATCCCGTCAGAGATGAGATAGATGTTCATCATATAACTTCTTGGGCCGATTTGGAGCGGGATTTGTCGGCTTGGATGGGGAATGAAATGCAGAAAGATGCTCTGCAAAAACTTTATGCCTTAGAAAAAGATGTGCTTGCCACTGGAGATGAAGAAATTATTGACTGTTGGAGAAAGTTGCAAACTTCCGATCAAGTTTATTATATGAGCACCAAAGGAATGGGAGATGGAACGGTGCATAATTATTTTAGCCCCTACGGATCACCATATGACGCCTTTATTTATTTTATTAATGTTTTAAGCGATTTTAAATTGAGAATAAAAGATAATCAAAAAAAATATGTTGAAAGAAATAAGGCCGAAGTGTGACAAATTATTCGAAGTTTCTTTTGAAGTTTCCAACAGGGTTGGGGGGATTTATCGTGTCCTTGAATCGAAGGCGGAAAAAATGATGTATCACTATGGGGAAAATTATTATCTTATCGGCCCTTATTACAAAGAAAAAGCGCGAGGAGAATTTAGAGAGGAAGCGGCTCCGGCAAAAATGAGGAAGGTCTTTCAAAAATTAGAGCAGGAAGGAATAAGGTGCCACTACGGAAGATGGCTTGTAAAAGGGAAACCCTTGGCAATACTTATTGATTTTAATGATTATTTTTACAAAGTGGATGAAGCGAAAAAAGAGATGTGGGACAACTACGGAGTTGACTCTTTGGATACGGGATATGATTTTAACGAGCCCACGTGTTGGTCGTATGCCGCAGGAAGGCTCATACGCGAAATTACTTCCTTGTACGAAAAAGAAAAGATAGTGGCGCACTTCCATGAGTGGCTTTCCGGTCCGGCATTGCTTTATCTTCACAAAACAAAAACAGATGTTAAAACCGTATTTACTACTCACGCGACCAGCTTGGGAAGGACTCTCGCGTTTCATAGTATTAACTTTTATTCTACGATAGGGGATATAAAGCCCGACGAAGAAGCGAAAAAATACAAGGTTTTTCCGAAGCACTCGGTAGAAAAAGCGGCTGCGAAAGCATGTGATATTTTTACGACGGTAAGTGAAATAACCGGCATGGAAGCGGAAAATTTCTTGGGGAGAAAACCGGACTACCTTCTTCCCAATGGGCTCGATATCGAGAAATTTTTGAGTTTCGAAGACATTGTTGTTAAGCACAGGCTTCAAAGAAGGAGGCTTAGGAACTTTGTTGCTTCGTATTTCTTCCCCTATTACACTTTTGATTTGGAGAAGACACTTTTTTATTTCATTATCGGGAGAAACGAGCTTCGCGCTAAAGGAATAGATATTTTTATCGACTCTTTAGGAAAGCTAAACAGAAAAATGTGCGAGGAAAAGAGTGATAGAACCGTAGTGGCCTTCTTTTTCGTTCCTGCTGACGTAAAGGGAGTAAACCCCGCGCTTCTTGAGAATATCGAGTATTTTCGGGATCTTCAGGATACACTTGAAGGAACTTTTCCGGAAATAGAAGAGCGCATCACATATCATATTTTGCGTGATAAGGAACTAACAAAGAAGAATTTGATTGGTGATGACTATCTTTTTGAAATTGAAAGAAAGCTACACAGAATGAAAAGAAAAGAGGAAAATCCGTCCTTGTCTACGCACCACTTAAACTCCTTACACGACGAAATAATGAACCGACTTAAAGAGGCGCAACTTTTAAATAGGGAAGAAGATAGAGTGAAAATAATTTATTATCCCGTTTATCTTACCGGGCACGATGGGCTTTCTAATTTGAGCTATGAGGAAGCTCTTGAGGCTTGCCATTTGGGAGTGTTCCCGAGTTTTTACGAGCCTTGGGGATATACCCCACTTGAGGCCGCCGCCCTGGGAGTATCTTCGGTAACGACTGATTTAGCGGGATTCGGAAGATTTCGAAAAAAATTGGAAGTAAAGGAGAAAAGACCGGGAATTTATGTACTGGAAAGAGAAAAGAAAGACGATGAGGATATAGTTAGTGATCTTCATAAGTTTTTGTACGAGTTTATGAAGACTACGCGAAGAGAGCGAGTAGAGAATAAAATCGAAGCTAGGAAAATTGCCGCTAACGCCGATTGGAGAAGTTTTGTTCTTCATTATATAGAAGCTCATAACGCTACGCAAAAATAATGGTTAGAATTACGCATTTTTTGAATAAAGTAAAAAAAGAGACTTTGGGGGCGGAAAACCCGAAATTTTTACTGTCAAACAAAAAAGGTGATTACTTTTGGCTTGGAAACGGTGCTCCCGAAAGCAGGTACGAGGGATGGTTTTGCAACCTGGGAGATGGTGTCTTTCGAATTATCGAATCTCTTGCGATTGAGGATGCGGGAGAAGTTTTGGAATTACAGAATAAATTCACGCATTTTGAGAGAAGGCGAAAGGACTTAAACGAAACTTTGTATCTTTCTTCCTCTTCTCATACTTTCATATATGAACTAAGCAAAGAAAAAAGGGTAAATATCTTTTTTGATGTTAGACATTCTTATGATTGCAAGGAGGGAGCCGATTATACGGTGGAAAAAAAAGGGGATATGATGATCGTTGAATTTGAAAATGGAATTTTTTTGGCTATCAAAGGAGGAGAAGGCCATAATACAAAGGAGAGTGTGGAACGTTATTATGATTATGACAAAAGAAGAAACTCCCCACCCTTTTCCAGAACCGTTTATCATGGAGTTACCATTTCCGGTAAAAGGCTTGTGTTTTCAGCCGCAAGAAGTAAGAGTGAAGCGGTGAGGGAAGCTAATAAATTGTTTGTAAAAAACATTGTTACCAATAAGGAAGAAGAAGTGGACATACAGTGTGTCAAGACAGCACTTTCCGATTTACTTGTTATCGATCAGCCGGGAATTTATGCGGGTCTTCCTTGGTTTTTTCATTTTTGGCCTCGCGATGAGGCAGTGGCGCTCAAAGCGGTTTTGGAGATTGATAGAGAGAGAGGGAAGGAGATTTTCTTTAGGCTTTTAAATGACGCAATGAAAAAAGGCCCCGGAGGAGTAATAAATATCGATGCTGCCGGATGGCTCTTTAAAAGAGCGGAAGATATTCTGCCCCTTACAAACAAAAAAGAGAAAGAAATGATGAGTAGGGGGTTGAAGAGACATATTGAAGAACTTTTATGGTCCTTCACAGAGAGTGATTTAGCGGTAAACAGAAATAAAGAAACGTGGATGGATAGTCTTGACAGAAGCGGAGCAAGAATCGAAATTCAGGCAATGAGGCTTAATATATATCGTTTGGCTTCTGTTTTGGCAAAAAGAAGAAGAGAGAGAAAGCTCTATAAAAAAATGGAGACACATTTAAGAAAAAAGGTAAGAAAAATATTTTTTGACGGGAATAACCTTTATGACGGGTATTACCCCCACAAAAATATCGTGGAGAAAGTAATTAGACCCAATATCTTTATTGCCGCCTACATATATCCTCAACTTCTTACGGGAAAAGAATGGATGAACTGTTTTGATAATGCGCTTGAAGCTCTATGGCTCCCTTGGGGAGGAATAGCAACAATTGACAAGAAGAACGACAATTTCCACGATACCCATACCGGAGAGAATCCCGGTAGTTATCATCAAGGAGATAGTTGGTTTTATGTGAATAACTTGGCAGCGATTGTGCTTTTTCGTTTAAATAAGAGAAAATATACGGGGTATATTAGTAAGATAATGGAAGCGAGCAGAGAAGAGATCTTGTCCCGGGGGGCTGTGGGAGCTCACGGAGAAGTAAGTTCCGCAAAAGAACTAAAAAGTGAGGGGTGTGTAAGTCAGGCTTGGAGCAATGCGATGTATTTGGAGGCAAAAAGGGAGATGGGAAAACAACTTCCGCGCCCTTAAGTATCGTTCCTTTTACTATATGGTTTCGATTATCTCTTTAATTGTTTCCATATTTTTCCCACCGAGATCTTTTCGGGTTATTTTTCGGGAAACGTAAAGAGCTGCGAGAGGTTTACTTTCTTTACTTTTGTATCGTGTGGGGTAGGTCTGCTCCAAGTCTCTTTTCAGGATAAAAATTTCTTTCTCTTTCAGTTTTTCTAATTTATCTTGAAGTGTCATATTTTTGTTTATCTTGGGAAAACTCTTTACTTTCCGCAGAGAGGTGGAATTTATTGCGTCTTTATCAAGCATAATCGCATAAGGAATATCAAAAATTTCACAAAGTATGGAATAAATGTCGACGGAACCTTTTCCGCTCGTATAAACTACTTTTATATCCTTATTTTTCCGATAAAATTTGTTTAGCATTTCGCGCATAAAGATGCGATCGGAGACCCCCTCTACAAGGAGAACTTTATCCGCAAAGAGCATTGCGGAATTGTCGTCGTTTATCTCTTGCATAAAACGATCAATGTCTATGTTTCTCTTATGAAACCCGTGTACGCATGTGCTGTAATCCTTGTTTCTTGCCACTCGCCAAGTGTAAGGTAAATATTTGGCCTGCACGAAAGAAGGGTGGTGCGTGGTGAAGAAGATTTGCTTTTCCCGGCATTTTTTTTCCAGAACGTATAAAAACCTTCTTATTATAGAAGGATGGAGATGAGCTTCCGGCTCATCAATTAGGATGATTTTATAACGTGGGTGGAAGACATAAAAGAGGATAACAAAGAGCCTTTTAAAACCGGCGCCAATCCTTTTGGGCGAACGTTTTTTCTTGTCGGCGTAAATATTGAAAACAAACAACTCTTCGCTTATTTCCATTTCTTTAAAATAATCCTCGATAGTGGAAGAAAAAGCATCATATTCCTTGGGGTGCTTCTCTTTGAATTCTTTTAGATTATTTGCTACCTCCGTGTAGTCTACTTTACCATCTATCCGTACGAAAAATTTTCCCATATCCGGAATTCCGGGCTTGCTAAACTCTCCTTTTTGAAAAGCAAGAGTGTGACGTTTTCCGTTATTGGAGATGGTAATACTGATATCCGTATCTTTGTCGAAGAAACGTTCTTTCTCCGGATCTTTAACAAAAAAAAGGTTTATCGCATCAAGGACGTTTGTTTTTCCCGCGTTGTTCGGGCCAACAAGAATTTGGAAATTCGAAAAATCCCGAAGGTGAACCGGAGCTTTAATGCTTTTGTAGTGGTTGATGTTAATTTCTTCCAATTTCATTACGACCATTATATACAACTTTCACAAAAAAGAAATATGATAATTTTCAGTTTTGGGGAGAAAGGGGTTGCATAATTGGAAAAACTATCTATAATGGACAAAGGTAAAAAGGTCGAGTTATACGTAAAAAAAAATCGGTATGGATACCAAAAAAATACTTATTGTTATCGCGATAGTTTTGGGTATAGTTGTTATTGTTGCCGCTTTCTCGCTTATGAGTGAGCCTGCGGAATTCGAATTTGAAGAGGATGAGGACCTCTTGGAAGAAGATCCTTTTGATTTCGAAGATGAAGAAACTGACGTAGAAGAAGAGGTTGTAGATGAAGACGAGGAAGACGAAGATGAGGAAGCTGACGAGGAAGATGAGGAAGAGGAAGAAGACGAGGAAGAAGACGAGGAAGAAGGAGCGGAATACTAAAGATTACTTCTTCTAAATTGAAAATTTAAAAAGCCCTCTCCCTGAGGGCTTTTTATATTGCCAACCCATTTGCAATGTGATAGAGTTTGAAAATGTCTTTAAAGTTTAAAATAACCGTAGTTGGCGGGACGATTATCGGTTTAGCGCTCTTTACATGGGGGCTTACTTTTCTTGGCAATAAGTACTTTCCAAGAGAGGAGAGTGTGACAGTAAATGAAGCTTCGGTTGTTGCGGAAAGCTGGATAAAAAATTTTTCTTCTTCTTACCCTCTTTACGGCAAGGATCTCCAGCTCGTAGAAGAAAGAGGGAGAGGTAGAGGAGAATACGAATTCGTTTTTGAATTTGTTACGGAAAACCCCGAGTACGGGAAAAGGAAAAACGAAATGTTTATACAAACCAAGGAAACAGAAGTTGTAACTGCGATAACCAACGAGGTGTTTAACGAAATGAGCAGGGAGTATATAGAAAAGGAAGCTACCGTTCTCGTTTATCTTGTTACAAAAGAGGACGGAGAAGAGGAGGAAGTGGTATCCGTGGAGAGAGTGGTGACAGAATCGGAAAAGAATGAGGAGGATGTTCTCATGGAACTTTTAAGCGGTCCGACGGAAGAAGAGATGCAAGCGGGATACGATACCTCGATCGGTGGGAATATCGAACTTTATTCCTTTGATATTGAAGGAAGAACGGCGTACATCGAGTTAAGTGTTGGTTTAAATGAGCTTTCCACTTTGGCGAGAGAGCAGATAGAAAATACGGTAATGCAGTTTAATACCATAGATACCGTAGAAGAACCGAAAAGAAAGGAAGTGGTTAAACTTGAGTTGGAAGGAATCCCGGAAGGATTTATCTTTGAAAGAGATATGAAAGAAGGAGATAAGGGTGAAGATGTTAAATATCTTCAAATTATGTTAAACGCCGACCCGGACACGAAAATAGCGGAAAGGGGGCCGGGTTCTCCCGGAGAGGAAACAGAGTATCTTGGACCCGCCACAGTGAAAGCATTAATGTCTTTTCAAAGAAAGTACGCGGATGAAGTTTTGGAACCTGCCGGACTTACTTTGGCTACGGGGGTTGTGGACGAGCACACCAGAGATAAACTAAACGCTATATTAGAAGCAAGCGGTTGGTAATAAAATTAAAAAAGGTCGAATTTATTAGTAAGTAAATAAGAATATGTTGAATAAAATAGCTGCAGTAGTCGTAATTTTTGCCGTAGTCGCTCTTGTCGGGTTTTTTATTTCCACCCTGGAGGCTCCGGAGCAGTTAGAGGAGGATTCGACCGTGGTTGCGGAAGAGTGGGTTCGTGATAATGCATCAACCTTTGTAGAGAGAGGAGGTGCGGAACTCGAACACGTTAGCGAAGTTGAAGTTGAAGACGGCGTGTTTGAAGTTGAATTCACTTTCGAAACGGATTTTGCCGGGTACGGACCGGTCGATGAGGAAGAAATGTACGCGCAGGTTATAACCGAACATTCGATTTTGGTAGTTGTTGAGGACGGTGAAGTCGTTAGTGCGATAACGAGCGGAGAGTTCGATGAGATAACAGAGGAAGAGATTGAAAAAGAAAAAGTCGACGAAACAATTTCTTTTGATGTTTATTTTGTGCTTGTTGAGGATGGGCAGGAGGAAATTGTGCCGGTAGAAAGAGAAGTTGATTATACGCAGGAAGTTGGAAGAGTTTCTCTCGAGGAGCTTTTGAAAGGACCAACCGAGAACGAAAAGGAAGAAGGGTATTCCACCTCGATAGAAGAAGACACGGAGCTTCTCTCCCTTCATATTGAGGAGAGGGTGGCATATGCCGATTTTAGCGAAGAACTGGAGGTGGATGGAGGTTCCGCACTGGTGATGGGTATTCGAGATCAGATAACGGAAACTCTTACTCAATTTGACAGTGTGGACGAGGTTGAAATCAGTATTGAGGGTGAGACGGAAGACATTCTTCAACCATAAACACCGAGCGGAATTTGATAGAAACAGCGGTACATTTTGTACCGCTGTTTTTTAAAAGAGCAATATAGTGTAGAATAACGGAATATGACAAATCCGAGAATAGGAGCACATATTTCAATCGCGGGAGGGCTTAATGAAAGCATTAAACGCGGAAAAAAAATGGGGGTAGAGTGTATGCAGATATTTGCCGGGAGCCCCCGGAGATACGAGATTTCTCATCCTTCCGAAAAAGAAATTAAAGAGTTTCGCAAGCTTTTAAAGGAGAGCGATATATATCCCGTCTATGTTCATGCAAATTACCCGCTAAATCTTGCTTCCGAGGATGAAATGATACGAAAAAAATCTTTAAAGAATATTGAAGAAACACTTAAATTAGTCTCATTACTGGGTTTACAGGGATTAATTTATCATCCGGGGTCTCCAAAGGGGGGAGATAAGAAAAAAGCTATTTTAAGGGAAATAGGAAATATAAAAAAAGTTCTTGCAAATACTCCCGCGGACTCCGTGCTTATTTTGGAGAATACCGCAGGAGAAAAAAAGATTGGAACCAATCCAAGAGAAGTGGGCTATATTTTCGGCAGTATCAACTCTTCACGGCTTAGAGTTTGTGTTGACACTGCGCATTCGTTTGAAGCGGGAAATATTACCAATTTCAGTATACCGGAAATAAGAAAATGGATTTCTTCTTGGGAAAAGGAGGTAGGTGCTTGTAATATCTCACTCCTCCATATAAATGATTCCGCTACTACCGTAGGCTCGCAACACGATCGTCACGAAAACATAGGAAACGGTCATATTGGAAGAAAGGGATTTACCAACTTAATAAGCGTTGAAAAAGCAAGAAACATTCCTTGGATTTTGGAAGTACCCGGATTTGACGGAAGGGGGCCGGACAAAAAGAATGTAGATATATTAAAAAAGATAAGAAGGCAGAAACTATAAATTGTGAAGTTTGCTTTTTCTCCTTTTTAAATATAAAATGAACGAAGTTTATTAGTTTAATTTGTTATAAGTTATGAAAAAAGTAGTTGTTGGAGGAACTTTTGACCTGTTACACAGAGGACATAGAGAGTTTTTAACCAAAGCGTCGTCTTTGGGAGAGCTTAAAATAGGACTTACTTCCGATGAGATGGCAAAAAGAACAAAAGGAGTGGAGGTGGAGAAATACGAGGAACGTGAAAAGAATCTTCTGGAACTTTTTCCAAAAGCGAAAATAGAGAAAATCGATGATCCGGTAGGCTTTGCTCTTTATGAGGATTTTGATTTTATTGTAGTTTCTTTAGAAACGAGGTCACGCGCGGAAAAAATAAACAGTAAAAGAAAAGACAACGGAAAAAACGAAATGGAAATTGTGGAAGTGGACTTTGTTCTTGCTACAGACGGTAATCCGGTTTCTTCTTCCAGGATAAGAAAAAACGAAATTGATAAGGAGGGGAAATTAATTTAGCCTATGAAAAATTTCATGGATTTTCGTGAAATTTTGGAGGTAATTGCAAAAGCCGTGAAAAAAAAGGAAACGGTGGAAATTTACTATCCGGAAACGGAAAGCTCTTTAGAGGGGTGGAGGGAGGTTATTCCCTTCAGCCTTACTACCGATATTCCTCCCGACGGTGAAGTTCTTGTGTACGGCAAAGACAGATTAAGCCCGGGTCATATTTTTAACGCTTATTTGACAAATGGAGAAGATAAAGAGATACGCTCCTTTATTATCGGAAAGATAAAATTTGCTCGTTCAACAAAAAGAAAACATGAATGAAGATTATAAAACAATAGTGGAAAGTGCCCAGGACGGCATAATTATAGTTCAAGAAGATATTATAAAATATGCCAACCCCTATGCGGAAAACTCCTTAGGCTATAACAGAGAGGGGATTAAAGGCGCGAAATTTTTAGAGCTTGTTGCCGAGGAAAGTAAAGAAGAGGTTTTAAAGAACTATGAAAAGACAATGAAAGGGGAAAAAACAAACCTGTACGAAGCAAAAATAAAAAGAAGAGATGGAAACTTACTTGCGGGAGAAATTCACGCGCATAGGATAAGCTATAAGGGAAAGCCGGCTGACCTTGTAATTATCAGGGATATTAAGGCGAGAAAGAAAACGGAAGAAGTTCTGCGCCGACAAGAAGAAAGATTTCAAGCGGTGACCGAGAATACCCCCGATATAATTTCTCGCTTTGATGAGGATGGGCGTTATGTCTATGTTAACGCTGCGGCGGAGAAAGAGTTTGGTATTGCGAAAAAGGATTTTTTCTGGAAAACCGACAAGGATCTCGGCATAGAAAGCGAAAGATCAAAGGCTTTTCACGATGCAATCGAGTTTGTTTTTAAAAATAAAAAAAAGAAGACTTTTTACAGTGAGACTTCAATTAATGACGAGAAGAAATATTATTATACGGTAATCGTGCCGGAATTCTACGAGGATGGTGCGGTTAATTCCGTACTCAGCATTACAAGGGATATTACCGAAATAAGAGAAATAGACCAAGCGAAATCGGAATTTATTTCTATTACCTCGCATCAGCTGCGCTCTCCGTTATCGATAATAAACTGGTGCTCTCTTTCTCTTCTTAGGGGTGATGTAGGGGAAATAGAAGGGGAACAGAAAGAGTATGTGGAAAAGATGTACGAATCGACAAGAAAAATGATTAAAATAACCGATGCCTTTCTAAATACGACCATGCTTGATTTGGGGATGTTTGTTTTTAACCCCCGGAAAATAGATGTGGCAAGCGTAACCAAAGAAATAATTAGAAATTTTGAGAGCACCATTAAAAAAAAGGAAATAAATCTTGTGCGTGACTACAAAGAACCTTTACCGATTGAAATTGATGAACGTACTTTAAAAATAATCTTGCGCGGCCTTATTTCCAATGCGGCCGAATATACGCCTCCACAAGGAAATATGGAGATTAGTATAAAAAGAACTTCGGAAGAAGAAATACTTATTGAGGTGGGAGATAGTGGTTGCGGAATTCCAAAAGAAGACCAGGAAAAAGTATTTAATAAATTCTTTAGAGCCGAGAAGGCGAAGGAAATAAAGGTTTACGGCACCGGTCTTGATCTTTATCTAATAAAGTCGCTTCTTGAAAAAGTAGGAGGAAGCATTGAACTCGAGTCTCCAAATCCAAAATTTAATGCGGGAGCGGTTTTCAGTATCAGATTGCCTGTTACTACCAAGGAAGAAAATGAGTTTTAAGGAGAGATACAACAAACTAAATAAAGATCAAAAGAGCGCCGTTAATCATACGGAAGGTCCGCTTCTCGTTATCGCCGGTCCGGGTTCGGGAAAGACGGAGCTTTTGGGAATTAGAGTGGGGAATATTTTAAAAAAAACGGACGTTCCTCCTGAAAGTATTCTTTGTCTCACTTATACGGATGCAGCTTCTTCCGGTATGAAAGAAAGACTTATTGAACTTGTCGGTGAGGACGGGTACAAGGTCCCGACGCACACCTTTCACGGGTTTTGCAAGAAAATAATGGAATCTTACCCCGAATATTTTTTTAAAGGGGCTCTTTTTAATGTTGCCGATGATGCCACCAGAACAGGAATCCTGGAAAGCATACTTAGCGAGCTTGAGCATGACAACCCTTTGAGTGTTGTTCACCCCAAAAAAGGATATATCCATCTCGAGGGCGTAAAAGAGGGGGTTACGCGTCTAAAAGAAAGCGGGCTTACGGTGAGTGAATTTAAAAAAGTAGTTGAAGAGAACAAAAAATTTTTAGAAAAGACACAAGGAAAAATAGACAATATTTTCAGCCAAAGAGTAAGCAAGGAGACGGTGGCAGAAATTGAATTGTTTATAGTAGATTTAAGGAAAGAGAAAAAATTTGCGGTGGGTCACGTAAAATCTTTGGCGCATATTATAGCTGATTCTCTTGAGCTAGCTATAGAAGGAGGGAGTACTGAGAAAATTTCTCGGTGGAAGCGGGTTTGGACAAAAAAGGACCAAGAAAAAAGGATATTAAAAAATTTATCCGATATCGAGAAGATGGAAAGCATGGCTGATATTTACGAGAAGTATAAAGCAAAGATGTATGAAGAGGGGTATTACGAATTTCTTGACATGCTTCTTGATGTAGCCGTAGAAATGGAAAATAACGAGTCGCTAAGAGATGAGCTACGAGAAAAATACCTTTACTTTTTGGTTGATGAGTTTCAGGATACAAACGGTATCCAGATGCGTATTTTAAACCTTCTTATAGAGGATGAGAGGGATAGATTGCCCAATATTTGTGTCGTGGGAGACGACGACCAGGCAATTTATAGGTTTCAGGGCGCTGAAATATCCAATATTTTGGGATTCCGGGAAAGTTATCCGGATGCGAAAGTAGTGACGCTTCTAAAGAACTACCGCTCAAAACAAAAAATAATCGAGTTAGCAAGAAATGTTATTTTAAAAGGCGGAGAGAGATTGGAAAACTTACTTAAAGAAGTCAATAAAGATCTTGTCTCTCAAACGGGAAAGGGTAAAGAAGTTTTTCTGAGATCTTTTAACACAAAAGAAGAAGAGTATACGTTCGTAGCGCGAAAAGTAAAGCGCATTATCTCCGAAGGAAAGGATCCGGGAGAGATAGCGATTATCGGGAGAACACATAAATCTTTACAGGAGATAAGACCGTTCTTTTCTTATTTAAACATCCCCACTTATTCGGAAAGAAAAGAGAATGTGCTTGAAAAAGAGCATGTCAGACAAATAATCACTATCGTAAAGTTCGCCTCCCTTTGCCTGGAAGGGGACAAAAAGAGTTCCGAAGAACTTCTTCCCGAGATACTGAGCTTTCCTTTCTGGGAACTAAAAAGAGAAAAGATAATGGAAGTGTCTTCCAAGGCGTATCTTGAAAGAAAATCTTGGCTTACATGCATGAAAGAGGACGGGGAACTTAAGCATATCGCGGATTTTTTAATAGATATTTCCCTAAAGGCAAAAAACAAATCTCTTGAAGAGATCGTTGATATAGTTATCGGAACGAAAAGAGGCTATTTGGAAAGCCCTTTTAAAAAATTCCATTTTTCAAAAGAAAGACTTGAGAATGAAAGCAATAGTTATTTGGACCTGCTTTCCTCTTTGAGATGTTTTATTAAAGCGGTAAGGACGTATAAGGCCGGGAAATTTACCAAAGCAAAAGATTTAACGTATTTCCTGGAGCTCTATAAAAAAAACAATATTTCTTTGCTTAACAAAGATCCTCTTATCTCTCAGGAAGGCGTGGTTTCGCTTATAACCGCACACAACGCGAAAGGAAAAGAGTTCGATACGGTTTTTGTTTTAAATTGCCAAAGAGAAGAGTGGGGAGTGACGAAGGGGAGAAGAAAGATATCCCTTCCCGCCAATATTCCTTTCAGAAAGGCGGGGGATGAGGATGATGACAGATTACGCCTGTTTTACGTTGCGCTTACCAGAGCGAAGAATTTTCTTTATCCGGTTTGCTATAAAAAAGAAGAAGACGGAAAGAACGTGACGCCTCTGGAATTTTTAAGTGGCATAAAAAGCAAAGAAAGAAAGGAAAAAGTATGTGAGGAAAGTTTCCGGTCTGCTTTTCTTTCTTTCTATACCTCGCCGTTTCACAGAAAGGAGCGCGATTTTTTGTTTTCTTTGGTAAAAAAACACAAGCTTAGCGCTACGGGAATTAACAAATTTTTAAATGTTACGGATGAAGGACCCCAAAGTTTCTTGGAAGAAAACATTTTGCATTTTCCCGAGAAAAAGGCGCTTCCTTTATCCTATGGAACAGCTGTTCATTCTGTTATAAATGAAATATATGTGGAGCTTAAAAAGAAAGGAAAACTTCTAAACGAAAAGAGAATAATAGAAATTTTTGAAAATTATTTAAGAAAGGAAAGACTTTCCGAGAAAGATTTTAGCAAGCTTCTAAAGCAAGGAAAGCAGGAGATTACTTTGTTTTACAAAGCAAAAAGAAAAGAATTTTCCGCTGATCATATTATTGAAAAGAATTTTAGAAACGAAGATTGCTTAGTCGGTGGTGTAGAAATTACGGGAAAGATTGACAAGATAATTAAGGATGAAAACCGCATTAAGGTCGCTGACTTCAAGACGGGTAATTCTCTTTTTGACTGGAAGGGGAAAAATGAATATGAAAAAGTGAAGGCCTGGAAATATAAAAATCAACTTATTTTTTACAAGTTTCTCGTGGAGAATTCAAAAGAATTTAAAGGAAAATATTTTGTAGAATCGGGATATCTGGAATTCATAAGGCCTACAAAAGAAAAAGAAGTGATAACTTTGCCTTTGGAATTCAAAAAAGAAGATGAAGAGAGAATGGAGGCCTTGATTAAAGTTGTGGCAAATAAGATTGGGAAACTTGATTTCCCCTCCGTTGAAAAATATAAAAAAGGTACCGTAAAAGAGATTGCGCAATTTGAGAATGATCTTCTTTGTGGAAGGTTGTAGAAGTGATAAAAAAATTAAGAGGAAAACATGGGAAAAAGCAGAAAAATATTACACATGGATATGGATTATTTCTTTGCGCAAATCGAAGAAAGAGAAAATCCGCAGTTTAAAGGCAATCCTCTTGTGGTAGGCGCTGATCCTAAAAAAGGTAAAGGAAGGGGAGTGGTTTCAACTTGCAATTATGAAGCTCGCAAGTATGGAATAAAATCGGGAATGCCGATATCACGGAGTTACAAATTAGCGCCGGAGGCAATCTTTTTGCCGGTAAATATGTCTCTTTATAAAAAGGTTTCCGACTCTGTTTTTCGGGTTGCGAGTAAAATTTCACCGGAAATGGAGAAAGTGTCTTTGGATGAAGCTTATATAGATATTACGAAAAAAGTAAAAAATTATAGAGAAGCGGAGGGAGTTGGGAAGAAACTCAAAAGAGAAATTCTAAAAAAGGAAAAACTTACATGTAGTATAGGGGTCTCCAAAAATAAGATGATGGCAAAAATAGCTTGCGAACTTGCAAAACCGGACGGAATAAAAGTTGTCCCTCCCGGGCAAGTAACGGGAGTTATAGATGGAATGGATTTGGAAACCGTTCCCGGCATAGGCCCTAAAACGAAAAAGCTCCTTAAAGAGGTTTTAAAGAAAGAAAATCCGAAAATTAAGGATGCTCTCTCTCTTTCCAAAGAAGAGCTAATGGATCTTCTGGGTAAAAGAGGAGGGGAGTTTTACCATAAATTTCGCGGTATAGACGATTCTTCCGTGGTGGAAAAAAGAAAAGCAAAGTCGATTGGGAAAGAGCATACTTTTCAAAAGGATACGAGAGACTCTAAAGAAATCATAAAAGTATTCAAAAGTCTTGTCGGGGACGTGTATCGACAAGCGAAAGATAAAAGAGTAAAAGGAATTACCGTCGTTTGCCGTTATGAAGATTTTGAAACACATACCAAACAGATATCTTTTGAAACAAGAATGCGCAGCAAAGAGCTTTTTTACAAAAAAAGTGTGCCCTTGCTTTTAAAATTTTTAATGCAGAGTAACAAGAAACTTCGGCTTATCGGTTTTAGAGTGATGATCAAATGACGGTGCTAACAGTGTCTTATACTTTGCAGCGGGACCTGATTTGCCAAGGAAGGCGTGAAAGTATATACTCCCCGGAGACGAGATGATAAAGAATGTATTTTAGCTATTATGGAGAAATTTTTAAAGAACATAAAAAAGCAAATAAAAAAGGAGGGAGAAAGGAGCGGAATAGATAAAATAGTAACAGATAATCTGCTTTTGCCCGATCGGTTGATTGAATTTAAGATAAATACTTACGGCAAGGTATATCCCGCCTACAGGTGCCAACACTCAAATATTATGGGACCTTATAAAGGAGGAATACGTTTTAGCGAGGATGTCACAAGAGATGAAGTGGAGGCGCTTTCGATTTTAATGACTCTTAAGTGCGCTCTTATTGATATTCCCTTTGGTGGGGGAAAAGGAGGTATAAGGGTTGATGCCAAAGAAATTAAGGCAGATGAAAGAGATGATATTGCCAGAAAATATGTGCAAGGGGCCTTTGATATATTCGGACCGGAAAAAGATATACCGGCGCCGGATATAAGCACCGATGAAAATACAATGGCAATAATGGCACAGGAATTTTCTCGGATTTCAGGAGAGAATATCCCGAATTCCTTCACCGGCAAGCCGATCACGGAAGGAGGGTTGCATGGGAGGACAGAGGCTACGGGATATGGAGGAGTTGCGGTTATTGAGGAGCTTTGCAAAATGGAAAATATCTCCAAGGTAAGAATTGCGGTTCAAGGCTTCGGAAATGTCGGCTCTCATTTCGTAAAGCTTATAAAGGAAAAAGAAAACCCCGTGATTGCGGTATCCGAGCACTGGGGAGGAATAAAGAATGAAGAAGGGCTTAATACAAAAGAGCTCCTGGAATACAAAAGAAGGGGAGAACAAATAAGAACGGAAAAAAGTGTAAACATAAGCAATAAAGAACTTTTAGAGATGGATGTCGATGTTCTTGTGCTGGCTGCTACGGAAAACGTAATCACCAAAGAAAATGCGGAGAAAATAAAGGCAAAGTATATAATTTGCATTGCCAACGGTCCGGTGACCAGAAAAGCGGAAAAAATACTCTCCAAAAAAGGAAAAATTGTGGTGCCTGATATCTTGGCAAGCTCGGGAGGGGTAGCAGCTTCTTATTTGGAATGGATACAACCGCTTGAGAACAAAAGTTATACCAAGGAGGAGGTTTTTGCTTTTATCTCCAAAAAAATGAAAAAGGCAATGAGTGATGTTTACGGAAAGAAAAGGGATACACTTACAAAAGCCGCATTTTCTACTG
Source organism: uncultured Candidatus Saccharibacteria bacterium (assembly GCA_964435025.1). Lineage (GTDB taxonomy): Bacteria > Patescibacteriota > Minisyncoccia > Minisyncoccales > PWPS01 > PWHW01. The sequence goes on from CAYSXL010000001.1 coordinate 22,282, forward strand.
CTTTATTAAAGCTGCAAAATAAATTAAGTTGAAATGAGTACCGGTATTCCCAAAAAAATAACATCCAAGGAGCCCATGTCCGTGGGGGATTATATATCCTTACTTAACGAGCTTTTGAAAAGAGTGGAAGTAAAGGTTGTCGGGGAAATAAGCGAACTTAAAAGAGCCTCCAGCGGCCATATTTATTTTTCTTTAAAAGATGAAGAAACTGGAGATGTAATAAATTGCGTGATTTGGAATTCTGTTTACAAGATGTGCGGGATCGAGTTGGAAGACGGGATGCAGGTGGTTGTTTCCGGAGCCGCAGATATCTACAGGGTGAGAGGAACTCTCACTTTTAAAGTAAGAACGGTTGAGCTCGTGGGAGAAGGAGCCCTTAAGAGAGCTTACGAAGAACTAAAGGCCAAACTTTTGAAAGAAGGTTTGTTTGAAACGGAAAAGAAACGTAAAATTCCGGAATTTCCTCGAGCGGTGGGGGTTATCACATCTAAAAAAGGGGCAGCGATACATGATTTTATAAACAACCTTGAAAAATTCGGGTTAAAGGTGTATATTTGCGATTCTCGTGTAGAAGGACAGGAAGCTGTAAAGGACTTGCTTTCCTCAATAAAAACGATGAAAGCAAAAAAGATTGACGTACTGGTCATTACAAGAGGAGGAGGATCTCTTCAATCTCTCTTGGCCTTTGATAACGAGATGCTTGTAAGAGAAATTGCCGATTTTCCGGTGCCGGTGGTCGCCGGCATAGGGCATCATGAGGACATAACCCTAAGCGCACTTGCGGCGGACAAAACCTTATCCACACCTACTGCGGCGGCAAGTTATTTAACAAGAGGATATCAAAAGGCCCGTGATGATCTTTTGTACTTCCAAGAGAGTATAAAAAACGGCTACGAAAATATTTTTTACGGCAGAGTCAGGAAATTTATTTCTCTATTTAACGAGATAGTGTATTTTTTCCGGCAGATAATTGATAAATACAAAAAAACCGAAGAGAGAACAAGGAGAAATCTCCTTTATATGGAAAGTTTTATTCACAAAAAGAAGGAAGAAGTAAATTCTTTGGAACAGGGAATAAATAGCGGTCTTCAAACAGGGCTGTGGCAGACGAAAAAAAAGATAGAAAATATTTCACAGGTTATTTCTGCGAATGACCCTAAGAAGCAGTTGAATTTAGGATATGCCATAATTAAAAAAGAGGGAAAAGCGGTAAAAAGCACAAAACAAGTGAAATTGGAAGAAACTATACAAACGGTTCTTTCCGACGGAGAACTGTCTTCAAAAGTTAAAAAAATTAAAACCCAAAAATATGGCCAAAAAAAACAACAATCTTAGCGAGAATCTAAAAAAGCTATCCGAGATATCCGAATGGTTCGAGGGGAGGGAAGATACTGATGTGGAAGAAGGATTGAAAAAAGTGAAGGATGCTGTGAAAATAATAAAAGAGAGCAAGGAAAGATTGAAGGAGATAGAAAACGAATTTGAGGAAGTAAAAAAAGAACTCGACGAAGAAGAGTAGGAAGCAGGATATTCTTCTATACTAAAGCTACGGAGGAGAGTCAAAAAACAAAAGACAAATAGGTTTTTGCGGTATATATGTCTGAATTTAAAGAAGAGCTTAACAAAGAACAGCTTAGAATTGTGCGCGAGGGTGACGGCCCTTGTCTTGTTTTAAGTGGTCCCGGTTCCGGAAAAACAAAAACGCTTGTTCACAGAACAGCTTATCTTATAAAAAAGGGAATTCCTCCTTCAAGAATACTTCTCCTTACCTTCACCAAAAAAGCGGCAAAAGAAATGCTTTTTCGCATCAAACTACTCGCCGGAAAAGAAGGTGAAAAGGTTTATGGAGGGACTTTCCATCATACGGGTAATTATTATCTAAGAAAATATGCGGGAAGGATAGGTTATCCTTCCAATTTTGTTATTCTTGACGAAGAAGATTCCAAGAGTCTTTTATCTATCATATTGAAAGAAGAAAAGGAAAAAGGTATCCCTAAAGCTCAGGTGGTACAAAAGATAATATCCTTAGCGGTAAACTCTCAAAAGGATATAAATAGTGTTATAAGCACTTTTTTTCCCTACTTCGACAAAGACACAAAAGATGTAATCTCAAATGTGAATGAAGCTTACAAGAAGCGGAAAAAGCAAAGTAATCTCATGGATTACGATGACCTTCTTTTAAATTGGAACGAGATTCTTTCTTTTCCCGACATAGGGAAAGAGATATCTTCCAACTTTCTATATATTCTTATCGACGAATACCAGGATACGAATTCACTTCAGGACGATATCGCAAAAAAACTTGCTACAGCGCATAAAAATATTTTGGCCGTAGGGGACGATTCTCAAAGCATCTATTCTTTTAGAGCGGCCGATATAAATAATATCCTTAATTTTTCCAAGAACTATACCCGCGCTAAAGTGTTTAAACTGGAAACGAATTATCGGAGTACTCCGGAAATACTTGATGCTGCAAACAGAGTGATCGCCAACAACGAAAACAAACTGGAAAAAAAATTGAAAAGCTCTCTTATGCAAGGAAAAGCGCCGACAATAAAAAGTTTCGCCTCTCCTTATGACCAGGCGAGATATATTGTTAATCGTATTGAGGAAATAAACGACCCTGCACAAACAGCGGTTCTTTTTCGCGCTCACCATCATTCCATTGAACTTGAAATGGAGCTTGTAAAAAGAAAAATTCCCTATGGATTAAGAGGGGGACCAAAATTCTTCGAACAGCTCCATGTCAAAGATTTACTTGCTTTTCTAAAGATACTTTCAAATTTTTGCGACGAAACCTCGTGGCACAGGTTACTTATGAGACAAGAGGGAATTGGCGATGTCTATGCAAGCCAGCTTACAAAAAGGGTCTGTCGTTTTAAAGACTTAAAAAGCGTTCTTTTAGAAAAAGAAAAAGTCATTGCCTCTTTCTCTTCAAAATCGGTCAAAAATGGTATCGATTCTCTCCTCTCAATTATTGAAAAAAGCCGGGGGAAAACGGTTGCGGAAGCCATAGAATGTTTCTTGCAAGACTTCTACGGGACTTATCTGGACTTCTCTTTTGAAAACGCGAAGGAAAGGAAAAGCGATCTGCAGCGGGTAAAAGAATTAGCAAAAAACTATAACAACGTAGGGGAGATGCTTGCGGAATTCATGCTCAGCGAGGAATACGGAGATGAAAGCAAAAATGAAAATACGATTATTTTAAGTAGCATACACCAAGCAAAGGGACTTGAGTGGGAATCGGTCTTTGTTATTTCCCTCAAGGAAGGAGACTTTCCCCACGGCAAATCCTTGGAGGATAATCTAATTGAGGAAGAAAGACGCCTTTTTTATGTTGCTATTACGCGCTGTAAAAAGAATCTTTTCCTAACTTATCCCGTTTACAGCTCCAGGGAAAAGTATACTTCTTCTCCGTCGAGATTTCTTCGAGAGATTAAAGAGATTGAAAAAGAGGAAGAAATTATTGAAGAAGAGATAATTGATGAAGATGGTGAGTGGGAGTATTTTTAAGTCATTGTGAGGCGCAAAAAAATTTGTTATACTGAGTGACATATAAAATTAATTACGAAGATATTATGAAGATATTTAAAGAGGGATGGGTTTGGATAATTCTTTTTGCGGTGGTTGTTTCTGCCGGAATCCTTATTTTTGACAAAGGGGATGTCTCACAAAAAAATGATATAGCTGTTCGGGTAAATAACGAAGCGGTAACGGAAAGTGAATTTGAAAAAATAAAAAATCAGACCGAAGAAGCCATGAAAATGGAAGGAGTGGAAATACCCGAGGAGGAAATAAAAAAAGAGACAGTGGAGATAGTAATAAGCCAACTTTTGCTATCGAGTTTTTTGAATGAAAAGAACCTTGAGATAACACAAGAGGAAATAAATGAATTTTATAAGACCATAGTAGCTCAAGACGAACAGATCGATTCAAAAGAAGATTTTTATGGTTCATGGGAATCCGAGGGTGTTGACAGAAAAGAGGTGGAAGAACAGGTTATGCTTGCTATAAAATACGATAAACTGTTTGAGAAATATTCTAAAGAGGTTGAGGTGACCGACGAAGAACTCCGTGAAGCGTATGAAGAATACAAAATGTGGATGGGGGAGGTTGGAGGAGAAGAGGTAGAAGGAGAATACGGCGAACTAACGCCTTTTGACGAACTCAGGGGAGAACTAAAAGAATTTACCCTTCAAGAAAAAGTCCAGGAGCGCATTGACTCAGAGATGGAAGAGCTAAAAGAGAGAAGTGTTATTGAGGGATCCCAAATAAATTAAATTATGGACAAAAGAGCCGTCTTTTTTAAAACCATTCCTTTTGCCGTTTTTGTGCTGGTAGGGGTTACTTTGCTTTTTCTTTTTTTAAACTCCGATGCGTCAAAAGAAGAAAAAGTAGCGCTTGTTGTCAACGGAAGGGAAGTTACTGAAGATGAGTTTGATATTTATATAGAGGCTGTTGCTCGTGACAGGGTAAGAGAGGGAAGAGAGGATATTTTCCGAGAAGAAGTCAGAGAAGGTGCAATAGAAAGGGCTACCAGGAATGTGGTGGCGAGAGAGCTTCTGGAGGAAGAGGGGATAACGGTTTCAAAAGAAGAAACTTACAACTACTTAAGACACCGTGCATTTGCAGAACCGGGTGTAGAAACAATAGAAGAGTTTCTGGATCGTGAAGCGCGGAAAGGATATCCCGAGAAAGAGAATATGTTAGTGGCGGAGATTTATGTAGGATTTAGTAAACTTGCTCAGAAATACTATGAGAATACGGAAGTTACTGATGAAACAATTAAGAATGTGTATGATTCATTCAGAGAAAAATTATTGGAGGAGGGGGTGGAGGATGCGGATATTCCCGAGTTTGAAGAGATGGAAGAGAGAGCAGAAGAGGTTTATACGAGAAAAAAGGTTTCGAAAAAGATTCTCGACGAGCTTGAAAAAAGGTTGGAGGAAGCAGAAGTTGATATTCTGAAATAAAAAAAATAGCCCATGAATTTTAAACAAACTTTGTGGATATCACACTCAGCCTTATCCGCGTACTCTCGGTGTCCACACTTGTATTATTTTGAGTATATATATCGCAATCCAAAGACAGGAAACAGAATACAGATAGTTAATCCCTATCTTTCTTTGGGCTCGGCCGTTCATGAAACGATTGAGGGTCTTGCAAACGTCTCAATAAAAAAAAGAAAGCAAATTTCCCTCAAGGAACGGTTCGAAAATATATTTGAAGGATATAGAGGTAAGAAAGGAGGTTTTCTTTTAAAGAGCCAAGAAAATGATTTTTACGGAAGGGGAGTTAAGATGATGGAAAGAGTGGAGAAGTCAAATTTTCTCGAAAAACCCTCCACGATGCTGGAAAAAAATTTTCCGGTGGTTGATCTTTTTAGCGGAGAAGCAAAACTTGTGGGTAGCCTTGACTGGATAGAGGTTCTCCCCGGTGGAGGAGCACATATTATTGACTTTAAGACCGGAAATAACAGAGAGGGTAACGGGTCCTTACAACTTCCGATTTATGCGATTCTTGCAAAGGAAAATCTTTCTATAGAGGTAGAAAAAGTAAGTTACTGGTATCTCCAGCACGACGACAATCCCGTTTCCCAAGAAATCGGCGATCTTAATTCTTCACTCGAAGCAATCAAGGAAAAAACAAGTGCCATAAAAAGATCTATAGCAAATAACTATTTTCCTTGTAAGTACAATGGAAAGTGCTTCTCTTGCGGAGATTATGAAAAAATTTTTGGAGGGGAAGCGGAAATGATAGGAAGCGACAAGGAAAGAAAAAAAGATCTCTTCTTTGTTTTCAAAGAAGAAGATGTTGCAAAAAAAGTAATTGAAGATAATTTCTTGAACGCGGATGAGAAAGAGATGTTCAAAGACAGAATTGCGGGAAACACAAACGAAACAAAAAAGGGGAGCGGGGACCCGGTGGAAGAAGGTACGGAAAAAGTCCAAGAAATAAAGGCAAAGCTGAAAAAAAATCTTTCCAAAGGAGAACTCAAGGCAGTAGTTAAACTCCTGAATAATAATGGAAAAAAAAGCGAGTCTTAAGAAAATAAAAGATGAGGTTGTCGGCTTGAGACAGTCTCCGCTATACAAAGAGAGAGTAAACGGAAAATTTTTTCCGGTGATAGGGGAGGGGAGCCATAATGCGAAAATTATGCTTATAGGCGAAGCGCCGGGGGCGAAAGAGGCTGCAACGGGAAGACCATTTTGTGGTAGTGCCGGTAAAATTCTTGATAGTTGTCTTCAGGAAGCAGGAATAGAGCGTAAAAGCGTATATGTTACCAATATTTTGAAAGATAGACCGCCCCGAAACAGAGACCCTTTGCCCGAAGAGATAAAAATTTATGCTCCTTTTTTAAATCGGCAAATTGAAATTATAAAACCTAAAATTATTGCTCCTCTGGGCAGGTTTTCCGCCGAATATATCATGTCTAAATTTGGGTTTGAAAAAGAAATAGAACCAATTACCGCATTGCATGGAAAAACCTTTAATACGGAATCAGATTTCGGAGATGTGAAAATCATCCCTCTACTGCACCCGGCGGTAGCGGTATACAATCCTTACAAAAAGAAAGAACTTTTTTCGGGATTTTTGTCCTTTAAAGAAGCCTTTTAGAGCGCTTCTACCTTTTATAAAAAAATGTTAATATGAAAAATGATAGTCGCTGTTTATAAAGAAAGAGGATTAACGTCGAGAGCGGTGGTAAACGAAATAAAAAATAAGGTGAGAGAAAAGAAGGTCGGGCACGGGGGAACACTGGATCCTCTTGCCAGCGGGGTACTTGTTGTCGGTGTTTCCAGGGAGGGCACAAAAAAACTACACACGGAACGTTTTAATGAGAAGGAATATATCGGAAAAATAAAATTAGGAGAGAAAAGTACCACTGATGACAGGGAGGGGGAAAAAGAGAAGAAAAAAGCTTCCACGTCGGATGTGCCGAAGGTGGGAGAAATAGAAATAATTTTACGGCGTTTTGTGGGGGATGTGATGCAAATTCCTCCGGCATATTCCGCGGTAAAAGTAAGTGGGAAGGAGTCCTATAAACTGGCAAGAAAAGGGTTTCTCGTAAAGCACAAGGAGAGACCTGTAAAGATAGAAAAAATAGAAATTCTCAGTTACAGATACCCTTTGCTTACAATTAGGGTGGTAACAGGTCCGGGAGTTTACATCCGTTCACTTGCTCGGGACATAGGAGATTGTTTAGTGGGAGGAGGTTATCTTTATTCACTTTTGCGAACTCGCGTAGGCGGTTTTACTCTGGAAAATTGTGTTAAAATAGAAGAAATTCCCGGTCTCCGGGATAATTGGTCGAGAAGTTAGTGCTTTAAAAACAAATGTAAATATTAATTAAAATGCTCGAAAATATTTTTAAAAATCCTTTATGGCATGCGGAATATTTGAACAACTCACTCCTTGAGTATTTCTTCTTTTTTCTGCTCTTTGCCGCTTTGGCTATCGGCTTTTTCGGTTTTAAACTCATTCTTTTCCGAAAGCTTGCCCACCGGATAAAGAATAAAAAGATTCTTGAGATTTTGACGGATGTTGTGGGATCAATAAGGTCTCCCTTCTATGTGTTCGCGTCTTTCTATTTTGCACTTTTCTTATTAGAGGTACCCGGTCTTTTAATGAGACTTGCCGCTGCCATACTTATCCTCTGGACAGCGCAACATGTTGCCGTTATAGGCGGGAAATTTATCGATTTCGCTTTGCAGTTCTATACGGAAAAAAAGCAAGAAAAGAATAAAGCGATGTTGAGGACGATGGGCAGTATCGGAAAAGTATTTTTATGGGCTATTATTCTCCTTGCGGTTCTCGGAGCTTTTGGAGTAAATATTACCGCCATTGTTGCCGGTATGGGTGTGGGTGGTATCGCAATTGCTTTTGCATTGCAAAATATACTTTCCGATCTTTTCAGCTCTTTTTCTATTTACTTTGATAAGCCTTTTCTGGAAGGGGATCTCATTGTTGTTGAGGGCAAGTGGGGAACGGTAGAAAAAATAGGGATAAAGAGTACTCGGGTGAGGTCGCTGCAAGGAGAAGAGATTATTTTTTCCAATATGGAGCTTACTTCGGCCCAAGTGCATAACTTCAGGAAAATGGAAGACAGGCGCGCCGAGTTTAATCTGGGGATTGTTTATGAGACTTCTACCGAAAAGATGGAGAAAATACCCGCCATTATCAGAAAAATCGTGGACAAGGAGGAGATGACCGAGTTTAACCGGGTGCATTTTCATAACTTCGGGCCCTTCTCCTTGGACTACTTACTTGTTTACTATATAAAGTCTCCCAACTATACCGTTTTTATGGATGTTAACGAAAGGATATTGCTTAATATAAAAAGAGAGTTCGAGAAAGAAGGCATAGGGTTTGCTTATCCGACAAAGACCGTTCATGTCGTGGAAAATTCTGTGAAATAATTCTGTTATGGAAATTTGGAATTTTTTATCGGAAATTGTACACGGGATTGATGTCACCTCGCAGGTAGAGCTTGCTGTTCTTCTTGTATCGGCAGCTTTTCTCGGTATAATATTCAGATTCTTTAAACAGCCTCTTATTTTAGCATATCTTGTTACCGGTATTATTATCGGGACTTTCGGATTCTTAAATCTTGAAGACGGAAATGTTATTCAGCTTTTTTCCACTTTGGGAATAATGTTCTTGCTTTTCCTGGTAGGAATGGAAATGGATTATAGCGCTATCAAAAAAACGGGGAAACTTTCTCTTGCAATCGGACTTGGGCAAGTACTATTTACGGCAACGGGAGGTTTCTTAATCGGGCACTTCCTTTTCGGCTTTGCGGTGTTGCCGGCTCTCTATATTGCGGTAGCCTTAACTTTTTCCAGCACGGTTATTATCGTAAAGCTGTTATCGGATAAGGGTAGTTTCGCAACCTTGCACGGCAGGGCTGCGATAGGTCTTTTGCTTGTGCAAGACCTGGTGGTAATTTTAATTCTTATCGTACTTAACGCAATCGAAATAGGAGAAGGGGTCGGTATCTTTTCTCTTGCAAGAACAGTGGTTGCGGGGGTAGGTCTTTTTGCCTTAATGCTTTTTTTGGGAGGAAATGTGTTTCCCTATCTGTTTAGAAAAATTGCGACTTCTCAGGAACTGCTTTTTTTAGTGAGTCTTTCGTGGCTTCTTGCTTTTGCGGTAATTGTAAAACAGATCGGGTTTTCCGTAGAAATTGCGGGTTTTTTGGGAGGAGTGGCGCTTGCCAATTCTTCGGAAAAATATCATATCGCAAATAAAATAAGACCCCTCAGGGATTTCTTTATTTTGATATTTTTTGTTTATCTGGGATCTCTTATGGTTATTTCCGATTTTGGGGGAATGATGTTGCCGGTTATTATTTTTTCTTTATTTGTTCTTATTGGGAATCCCCTTATCGTAATGATAATTATGGGATTGATGCGCTACAAAAAGAGAACAAGTTTTTTGACGGGCGTTACTGTTGCGCAAATTTCCGAGTTTAGCTTGATATTTGCAACACTCGGACTTGCTCTGGGGCATATTACAAACCAAATATTTGCCGTTATCGTTGCCGTGGGTGTTATTACCATTACGCTCTCCACCTATCTTATTCTCTATGCGGAGAGAATATTTCCTTATATCGAAAAATTTCTTTCTCTCTTTGAAAGAAAAGGAACTCAAGAAGAGGAGGGTGATTACGGTATATCTAAACCGGTTATTCTTGTGGGAGCAAACAGGATAGGGAGGGGAATAATGAATTATATCAGCAAGGAAAATCTTTTGGTGATTGATTTTGATCCGGTGGTCATAGATCTTCTCAAGAAGGAGAAGACCGACCATATCTTTGCCGACTTAAAGGACCCTCATCTCTTTGAAGAGTTGAATCTGGAAGAGACAAAGCTTGTCATTTCTACAAGTCCGCAGTTGGAAGATAATGTTGTACTTATAAAGAGAATCAAGGACATAAGTGAAAATATAAAGGTTATAGTGCGAGCGGAAAACGAAGATGAAGCGGTAAACCTTTACGATAAAAAGGCCGACTACGTCCTTTTGCCCCACCTTTTGTCCGGGAAATATCTGGGAGAAATCATTGACTCCAATTTAGATCTAAAAGATATTGAAGTTCGCCGTAAAAGAGAACTGAAATTTCTCAAGAAGAATACATGAAAATAGATTCGAAAAAAAAGAATAAATTTATAAGTATCACAAGAAGTTATTTCCCGCTTTCTTTGCTATTATTTTTTTGCTTCTTTCTTTTCGGAGTACTGTTTTCGAGCTTGTATCCGGCCTTAGCCGGAAAAGGGTTTAAAGAGATACAGGAAGCACTGTCATTGCTTTTTAATTTGGGGCCGATCGAGATGGCCTTGTTCATTTTTTTTAATAATTCAATAAAAATATTGATAGCCATTCTTCTTGGCGTTCTTTTTGCTGTTCCTACGATTTTCTTTTTAATCTTAAACGGTTGGGCTTTGGGATATGTATCCGGCCTGATATATCCCGACATAGGGTTAACAGGTCTTTTTTATTCGTTATTTTTTCACGGAATTTTTGAACTAACAGCCCTTTTTATAGGAACATCTCTCGGTTTTTGGATAGGTGTTTCCATTTACCGTGAAATTAAAGAAAGGGGAGAAACGCTTAGCCAGAGCATAATGCTTACAATAAATATTTTTTTCCGGGAGAAAATAGCATTTGTCATGGACGTTTTCTTTTATGTAATCGTACCCCTTCTTGCGGTTGCCGCGGTTATTGAAACTTATCTAATATTTTTTTTATGATAATATCGGAAAAAAAGGACGGACCGATGAACGGTAAAAAAAACAAAGACATCTTTCTAAAAAAGCACGGCTCTGCCGGCAATAATTTAATTCTGGGAGAACAAGTACACGGGAAAAACATAGAAATTGTTGGCAAGTCACAAAGAGGGGAGACAATAAGAAGCACCGACGGGCTCATTTCCGGCAGAGAATCTTTTTTTATAGGAGTGACTGTCGCGGATTGCATACCGATATCATTTTTTTCCAAAGAGGTATCCGGAATATTGCACGTGGGCTGGAGAGGGCTAGAGAGAGGAATAATTGAGGAGGCTTTACAAAAAATAGTTTTGATGGGAGAAAGAGTTGAAAAAGTGTTTTTCGAGATCGGTCCTTCCATAGGGCCGTGCCATTTTGAGGTAGGAGATGATGTTGTAGAAAGATTCAAAGGGTACGAGAAGTTCTTGTACAGAGAAAAAGGGAAGAAGTTTCTGGATATAAAAAATATTGCCGGACAAAAACTAAAAAACGGAGGAGTAAAAAACCTTATGATTTCTGACAAATGCACATACTGTAATCCTGAAAGATATTATTCATTTCGTAGAGATAAAAAATTAAAAAGCATGCTTGCTTTAAATTATCCGCTAAAGTAAAAAAAATATGCAAAAAATAAAAAAAGCGGTGATTGCCGCCGCCGGATACGGAACAAGATTCTTGCCCGCGACAAAAACCCAACCCAAAGAAATGCTTCCTATTATTGATAAACCGATTATTCACTATCTGGTCGAGGAGGCCGTAAATTCGGGTATAGAAGATATTGTATTGGTTACTCGTTGTGGCCACACTTCTTTGGAGGACTATTTTGATTCTCATAGGGAGTTGGAGTCGGAGCTTGAAAGGAACGGAAAGATGGAAAGATTACGAAAAATAAAAGAAATTCCCAAGATGGCGAATTTTATTTATATGAGACAAAAAAATGATCTTCCCTACGGGAATGCGACACCGCTTCTTTCTGCGCTCTCTGTGATCGATTCCGGGGAACCTTTTGTATATATGTACGGAGATGATTTGACGATCTCCGATGTCCCCGTTACAAAACAGCTTATCGAGGCGTACGAAAAGCAAAATCCGGAGGCCGTTATGGCGGTGCAAGAGGTTCCGAAAGAGGATGTTCATAAGTACGGAACGGTGCGATACAAGAAAGGAGGTAGTAGTAAATATGAGATTGAGGAGGCATGCGAAAAATTTCCTGCAGAAAAAGCGCCCTCCAGAATGGCGTCTTTCGGGAGATTTGTTTTTTCCCACGATGTTATAAAAGAGGCCACCAACACCCCCACGGGCAAGGACGGGGAGCTCTGGGTGATGGATATTTTGAATTCGCTGGCTAAGGGAGGAAAAAAGATTATAGCTCAACCCATTGAGGGAGAATGGCATACAACAGGAGATCCGCTAAATTACCTTAAAACCTCCTACAGATTTGCTTTGCTAAGAGATGATATAAAAAACGAATTAAGAGAGTATTTAAAGAAAAACTACAATTAAATATATTTATGACAGCACGACACCCATGGAACTCATGTTTCCTTGCAGAAAATCTTTGGAGTTAGTGGATTGCTTGCCTTCGATCTGAAGACTTTTAATAAGGAGAAAATCTTTCCCCGTTTGTACGGCGATAGTATAGTTAGTGCCCAAATAAACCTTACCCGGTTCTCCAAAGGGTCCGTTTCCCGTCTGTTCTTGAATGTCCGCGTCAAGAACTTTAAAGTATTTGTCTCCCATTTTACCAAAAGTACCGGGCCACGGGTTTAACGCTCTTACCTTTCTTTCAATTTCCTTTGCGGATCTACTCCAATCTATTCTTCCGTCCTCTTTACTCAATATTTCGGTATAGGTTGCTTCTTCTTCATTTTGCTCCAAGGGGTTAATATTGTTATTAAGAATATCGCTTATATTCTTTGTGAGGAGCTTACCTCCTTCTTTGGCAAGCATCTCTTCAGCCTCCGGATAATTTATTTTTGAATGGAAAGGAAGTTCTTTTTTTGCCAGTATTGATCCCGTGTCAACACTTTCATCCATTAAGAAAAGGGTAATACCGCTTTCTTCTTCTCCGTTTAATATTGCGCTTTGGATGGGGGTCGGACCCCGATACTTTGGGAGAAGAGAAGGGTGTAGATTGACAAATTTTGAGAGTTTAAGTGTTAGAGGAGAAACAATTATTCCGAAAGATGCGACAATTACCGCATCAGGGTTCTCTTTTTCGACTTCAGCGTGAAGTTCTTCTTTATTTTTTGTTTCCCGTGTTTCGATATTGTTTTCTTCGGCCAATTTTTCTATTTCTACGGATTTTCTATTTTTCTCTCTCTTCGTCCTTTTGTCGGGGGTTGTTAAAACAAGGTACGGTTTTAAATTACCTTCCAAAATGGTTTTAAGAGCCGAAAGCGCGAATTTTCCGTTACCTGCAAAAATTATTTTTGACATAGGAAAGTTATACGAATTTACTTTAATATTCCTCCTTCCATTCGATGTCCTCCTCTTTTCCGGCAAATTCAAGCCAATCGCCGGTTTCACGACTAATAACGAACCACTTCCTTTTTGTTTTTGACCAGACCATGGGATCGCCGCGAAAATAGGGTTTGTTCTTTTTTTCTTTGGGCTTTAAATTTTCAATTTCCGGCCATTTCTTGAAGACCGTTTCAATGGCGTAATCAAGATTTCTTGATTTTGCCCAAAGAGCTACTTTGTCCATGGCTTTTTTGGCCTCTTGTACTGATCCGGTAAGTTCTAAAAGGTCTTTCGCCGGCTTTGTATATCGTGAATAAATGATCTTTCTTTTTTTTGTATCCTTTTTTATCTCTTCAAGTGAAAAACCCTTCGTCTTAAAGTAGTGGTTAACTATTTTTTGAATATCCGTTTCAGCATTATTTTGGGGCAAAGGAGGAACGATACCCTTATCTTCCAGATATTCTAACAAATCATGAACAGTTTTCAAATGCTTTTTTATAGCGGCGTCTTTCACTTGTTGGTTTTGGAGGTGTTTGCGGTATTTCTGAATGTGTTTTTTTTCAAGTTGTTCTGGAAAGATGTCTTGTATCTGCTCTTTTATAAGCCATTGTTTGAAGAACTCGAGACTTCTTTCTCTTTCTCTTATTCCCGATAAAGCAAACCCTTTCTTTTCCTTGTCCAAAAGAAAAGAGGGGAAGTAGGCGATTAACGTATTGTCTCTTTTTACTTTTTCCGACATGTTCTTAAAGCAATGATTTTATCTTTTCCGCTTCTTCTTCTACCGGACGGCCATCGTATTCGGCTCCGTGGTCCGGTGAGGATTCGTACTTTGGTGCTTTTTGGTCCAAATGAAGGTATAATATCTTTTTCTTGCTGTCGTAATAAATATGAAACCGGGGATATTTATCCCCTGAAAGGGCTCTCGAAAACGACGCCCTATCCTCTCGTTGATGCTTGTCAAGATGATAGCCCGCCTTTCTCAATAAGTTGTAGATGTTACCATCAAAGTTGTTTAAGTGTATTTTCATATGAACATCATTTTAGCATAAATCTTGTCTATTGTCTTTTATTTTGCCATAATCGACATATATGATAAAACGTATCTTCTTTGCTGTAAACTTACCCCTGGAAGCAAAAGAGGCGCTCGGGTCAATCCGGGAAGAGTTGAGAGGTGCTTTCGATGAAAGGGCCGTAAAATGGGTGAGAGAAGATAATTTACACGTAACTCTTTTATTTCTCGGGGCGGTGAGAGAAGAAAAGATAGAGCACTTGCAAAGAGAAATAGAGAAAATAAAAATGGAAAAGTTTCCGATTTCTCTGGACAAAGTGACCTATAATTCTCCGGATAAGAGAGATGCAAAAATAATTTGGGCGCAAGGAAAAAGTAGGGGGCTTTCCGAGCTAAAAGAAAAGATTGAAAAGAGATTAATGGATTCTCTTTTCTTTAATCGTTTATCTGATACGAGGCAATTTTTCCCGCATGTTACTTTAGGGAGAATACGAAAATGGGAATTTAAAAAAATGTCACTTTCCGGCATACCGGAGATAAACGAAGATGTGGAGATAAATTTTTCCGTCAAGTCTTTCGTACTCTTGGAAAGCAAACTAAAAAAAGAGGGACCCGAATATAAATTAATTAAGGAGTTTAAGTTGCATGAGTAAAAAAATTCACTTTGTAGGAATAGGGGGTATAGGAGTGTCTTCACTGGCAAGGCATTATCTCGAAACGGGAAACGATGTTAGAGGCTCGGACGTAAATCCTTCAGAGGAGTTAGAAAAAGAGGGCGCTATTATTTTTAAGGGGCATAGTGAAAATAATGTTTCCGCGGAGACAGATGTTTTAATTCACAGCTCTGCCGTATCTTTGAATAATCCGGAGGTTCAAAAAGCAAAAAAACTTGGAATCAAGATACAAAGCTATCCCGAGGCGCTTGGTGAGGTTACTCGGAATTATTTTACAATCGCGGTTTCCGGAACGCACGGCAAAAGTACAACAACAGGGATGCTTGCTCTTATCTTAATTAAAGGAGGTCTTGACCCAACAGTGATTATCGGTACGAAAATGAAAGAATTTGGCAATAGAAATTACAGGAAGGGTCGTTCCGAGTACCTTCTCATCGAAGCTGACGAGCACAAAGGTGCGTTTCTTAATTATTTCCCGAAAGTTGCTGTTATCAATAATATAGAAGAAGATCACCTTGACTATTATAAGGACATTGAAGACATTCTTTCAACTTTCGGGAAATATATAGAAGCGAATTTAAGTGATGGAACACTTATCATAAACACGGACGACGAAAACAGCAGAAAAGTCAAGGAGAGAATTACAAAAGAGAATGTTATCGGTTATTCTCTTCAGGAAGAGGATGCAAAAAGCATAGAGCTATCCGTTCCGGGAAAGCATAATCTGGGGAATGCCCTTGCCGCACTCAAAGTAGGGGACCATCTGGGCATAAAAAAAGGGAAAACTCTTCAAGCGCTAAAGGAGTTTAAGGGAACATGGAGAAGGTTTGACGAAAAGGATGTAATACTTAGGAACGGAAAAAGCGTAAGGATAATAAATGATTATGCACATCACCCGACCGCTATAAAAGCCACACTGGAAGCGGTTAAGGAAAAATATCCCAAAAAAAAGGTTGTTGCCGTATTCCAGCCCCACCAATATGAAAGAACTTACAGTTTGTTCGCGGGTTTTAAAAAAGTACTCAGGCAAGCTTCTACCGATAAGCTTATTATCACCGATATTTATACGGTCAAAGGAAGAGAATCCGAGGAAATTATGCGCAAGGTAAGCGCGGAAAAACTTGTAGAGGAAGTGGGTAAAGCCGTTTATACGGGAGATTTGGAAGCAACCGGGGAATACCTTCTTAAAAATTTGCATGGGAAAGAAATTTTGGTTATAATGGGTGCAGGCGATGTATATGATTTAGGGGGATACATCGAAAAGGTCCGTAATAACAGTTAAAAATAAAATTTTATTATGCCTGATAATTGGTTAATGATATTGGCAATTGTGGGAGGTGCTGTAATTGTGTGGTACATGATGCAACTCCAGAGAGAAAGGAAAGAAGGCAAAAAAGAGCCGGAGGAAGAGAAAGAGGAACTTACAAAGGAAGATGACAATGTCAAGGAAAAAGAAGAAGAGGCCGTTTCCGAAGGAAGCACAGAAGAAGAGAAAGGAGAGGAAGTTAAAGAAGGAGGAGTAGAAGAAGAGGAAGTTGAAGAAGAGGAAGTTGAAAAAGAAGAAGTTGAAGAAGAAGAAGGATTAGAAGAGGAGGAAGAGAAGAAAGAAGAAGGAGATGAAGAGCGCGCAATGCATGAAGAGGAAGCAGGAGATGTAGAGGATGAAAAAAGCGAAGAAGATGAAGACGATTTTTAAGAAACACAAAAGAGAGAAAGAAATCGCCGACCCAAATGCCGGCGATTTCTTTTGTTTTTGCAAGCATACTTTTTCAGTGATAAAATAAAAAGTGTAAATTAAGAATAATAATTATGGATGTAAAAATTAACGACGTATCAGAGACAAAAAAAGAACTGGAAGTCACTCTTTCTCCTGAAGAGGTGGAAAAGTACGTAGATAAAGCCGCGGAAAAATTTTCTTCCGAGATGAATATTAAGGGATTCCGACCCGGAAGTGCTCCCAGGGAAGTGGTTGAAAATACCATGGGAAAAGAAAAGCTTTACGAAGAAGCCGCAAGAGAGGCTATCCAGGAAACTTATCCCAAGGTGGTGGAAGAAAATAATCTTTACGCCATATCCAGTCCTCATGTGGATATTATTAAGTGTGCTCCCGGGAACGAGGTTGTTTATAAGGCAACAGTTTATGTTATGCCCGACATTAAACTTCCCGATTATCGCAAGATTGCCCAGGATACGGTGAAAAAGGAGAAAAAAGACGTGGAAGTGGAAGATAAGGAAATAGAAAATACATTGGAACGGATAAGGGAAGATAAAGCAAAACTACAAAAGGTGGAAAGGGAGGCAAAAAATGGGGATGCGGTAACAATTAATTTCGAAAGTGTTATTGGAGGCCAAGAAGATAAGAAAATAGAAGAAAAGGATTTTAAGGTTAACCTTGGGAAAAACGAACTTGCTATGCTTCAGGGATTCGAGGATAATTTGATTGGCATGAAAGAGGGAGAGGAAAAAAGTTTTTCCATTCAAATGCCCAATATGCAGGAGGGAGAAGGGAGCGGAGAACAGAAAATGGACTTTACTGTTGAAATGGTTTCGGTCATGGAAAAAGAACTCCCGGAGCTCGATGACGAGCTTGCTAAGTCTATGCCCAATATCGAAAATCTTGAGCAACTAAAGGAGAAAATAAAAGAGGGAGTAAAAGGAGAGAAGGAGGCTAAAGAAGATGAGAGAGTTAAGGTCAAAGTACTTGAAAACATCAAAAAAGAAACGTCTTTTGAGATACCCGATGTTCTTGTTGAGAAGGAGCTTGACAATATGATAGAAAATACAAAAAGCCAGCTTACAAAGAGAGGGGGAACCTTTGAAGATTATTTAAAAGAGATTGGAAAGTCTCAAGAAGAGCTTCGGGAAGAGTGGAGAGAAAAGGCAAAAGAAAATGTAGGTTACGCCCTTATTTTACATACTGTAAGCCAAAAGGAACAGATTGAGGTAAAACCCGAGGAGATAGAAGCCGAAATAAATAAGCATTTTCAGACAACCGGGAGGAATAAACAAGAAGAAAAGGAAGAAAGCCTAGAGAGGATGAGATCATATGTTCATGACGTTATCAAAAACCAAAAAGTGTTCCGTGTTCTTTCGATTGAAAATGATTCTTAAATGAAGTAGAATAGAGAAATATTTTCATCATTTAATATAAAAAAAATGAAAAAAATTCTTATTATTGAAGACGAAAAGATGCTCGCGGAAATGTACAAGGATAAGTTTGTGCAAGAGGGGTTTGATGTTTATTGCGAGATTGATGCTGAAGAGGGGATGAAGCGAGCGAAAGAAATCAGGCCCGATCTTATTATTCTTGACATTCTTCTTCCTCAGGCATCGGGAACCGATTTCTTGGAGAAGTTGCGTAGTGATGAAGAAATAAGCGCAACCAAGGTGATTGCTTATTCAAATTACGATGATGCCGAGTCCAAAGAAAAAGCAAAAAAACTCGGAGCGAAAGAATATCTCATTAAAACAAATTATACTCCCAAAGAGGTCTTAGATATAGTAAACAGGCACCTGGAAGAATAAAAACATGAAAAGGACTCCAATCGTAAGTACAATATCAGGTATTGGGGGAGAGCTTAGAATCTCCGGTTTTGTTGATAGTGTACGTTCGCACGGAAGCGTGCTTTTTTTGGATATAAGGGATTTTTCCGGAACCGTCCAAGCGGTAATTACCGCCGAAAACGAGGATTATAAAAATGTAAAAGAAATCAGACCCGAGTGGGTTGTTGAGATTCTGGGATTGGTAAAGGAGAGGCCGGAAAAAATGAAAAATAAAGAGAGCAAGACGGGGGATGTGGAAATAGAGATTAAAAAAATAAATATTCTTTCCAAGGCGAAAACGGTGCCCTTTTCGGTAGATACTGACGGTTCGGAAATAGGTGAAGAGACGAGAATGCAATACAGGTATATCGACATTAGAAGAGATAGACTCAAAAGAAATTTACAGGCAAGACACGACGTTGCTTTTTTTTGCAGGAATTTTTTAAACGACAAGAATTTCTTGGAAATAGAGACTCCTATCTTAACCAAATCCACGCCTGAGGGAGCGAGGGATTTTTTGGTTCCTTCCAGAAAACAGCCCGGAAATTTTTATGCGCTTCCTCAGAGCCCTCAACAATATAAGCAATTGCTGATGGTAGCGGGTTTGGAAAGGTATTTTCAATTTGCGAGGTGTTTTCGTGACGAAGACATGAGAGCAGACAGACAAGCGGAATTTACACAGCTTGATATGGAGCTCTCTTTTGCGGAAAAGGAAGATATTTTGCTTTTGGTGGAATCCATGGTGACGGAGCTTGTGGAAGTCATCTTTCCCGATAAAACGATAAAAGAAAAACCCTTTCCAAGAATCGAATATAGTGAAGCGATGGAAAAGTGGAACACCGATAGGCCGGATTTAAGAGATAATAAGGAGGATAAAAACGAACTTGCCTTCGCTTTTATTACCGACTTTCCGATGTTCGAGAAGAATAAAGAAGGTAAACGGAACGCCGTTCATCATCCTTTTACCATGCCCGTTGAGACCAGTCCGCAAAAAATCAAAAAAAATCCCGATAAAATAAAAGGTTGCCAATACGACCTTGTACTTAACGGGAACGAAATAGCCGGTGGAAGTATCAGGTCACATAAACCGGAAATATTGGAAGCGGTGTTTAGTGTTTTGGGGCATACTAAAGAGGAAGCTCAAGAAAAATTCGGACATCTTTTTGAGGCATTTTCGTACGGGGTGCCGCCACACGGCGGGATTGCTTTTGGTTTTGAACGCTTCCTAATGGTGTTACTCGGTGAAGAGAATATTAGAGAAGTTATTCCTTTCCCGAAAACCGGAGACGGAAGAGACCTTACAATGGGAGCGCCTTCTTCCGGTATAGATAAAAAACAGCTCGATGAGCTTGGGTTGAATAAAAAAGAGAAGAAAAAATGACTTTTTTTGAAGAGATTAAAAAAGAAACCAAGAGGAGAAAAAGCTTGTTTATCGTCTTTTTCTTAGTATTTTTCCCCCTGGTCTCTTTTTTTATAATAAGAGCTGTTTCTCAAGAAGAGGAGATAAAAGATGAAAATAAAGTAATCGAAGAAGTCGAGCCTTACCCTGTTCTTCGTGATAGGGAAGAAGAGGGGAAAGACCCGAACATAAAAGGATCCGCCGCGCTCTCTATTTATTGGGATGGAAACTCGGAAAAAATTCTTTATAAGGAAAATCCGGATAAGCCGCTTCCAATAGCAAGTATCAGCAAGCTTATGACGGCGCTTGTAGTACTGGAAGATTATGACCTTGACGCGCCTGTCGGTATTGCGGAAAAAGAAATTATTACACGCAGTGAGTTTAGGGATTTTAGGGCTTTTAAGGAAACCAAAGTGGAAGAGATGGTTTATCCTATGGTAATTGAGTCCAACAACAGCGCGGCTTTTGCGCTTGCCCTTGCCGGAGAAAGGTTTTTTGATGATATTTCCAATGAACCCGTAAAAGGGTTTGTAGAAAAAATGAATAACAAAGCTCGAGAAATAGGACTAAAAAAAACAAATTTTGTAAATCCGAGTGGGCTTGACGGAAGGAGTGGCGAGTATAACCTTTCCACGGCTCGGGAGATTACTGAATTTTCCAAATATCTTCTTTCCAACACGGATATTTTTAAAATTTCGCAAATGCCTTCTTATAGGCTTTACTCTCCCGACGGAGCGATTTATTATGAATCGTTAAATACGAACGATTTTTTACACTCCAAAGAAGAAGACTGGCAGGAGAGAATCGTGGGCGGTAAAACGGGATGGACACACGCCGCTTTCGGCTGTCTTCTTCTTGTTTTGGAGTCTCCCTCACATGAAGGATATATTATTAACATTGTTCTCGGTACCGAAGATCGCTTTCATGAAATGGGAAAAATGGTTGACTATATTCACAATGCGTACGAGTTTTAATTTTTTGTTTTCCATATGTATCAGGCGGAAATCACGACTAATGTAATAAAGGTTTTTGTCGTTGGCCTTTCCTCTTTTTTATTTGCGTTTGTAATGACTCCTTCTTTGACTCATTTTCTTTACAAACATAAACTTTGGAAAAAAAGGGCGAAAAAAAAGACGATTGACGGGAAAAACGCGGAGTATTTCAAAAAGCATCACTGGAAAGAGGAGCTACAAACACCACGCTTGGGAGGCTTGCTTATTTGGATATCGGTCTTGCTCGTGGCCTTTTTGTTTTTTATTGCTTCGCTTTTCGCTGACTCTTTTTGGCTTGGAAAAATAAATTTCTTAAGCAGGGACCAGACATGGCTTCCGCTTTTTACACTTATGTCCGCGTCCTTGGTCGGGCTGATTGATGATGTCCTGCAAGTTGGAGAAGAAACGCCTTATTCTAAAGTAAAGCAATTCATCAGTGATGGACTGAGTTTACGTTATCGTATTCTTCTTGTCGGTCTAATCGGAACTATCGGGGCTTTCTGGTTTTATTTTCGGCTTGGGGAAAGCATGATCCATATCCCGGGAGTGGGAGATGTTTTTTTAGGTGTTTTTTATATCCCGTTTTTTATTGTTGTCATGGTAGCGGTTTACAGCGGGGGAGTTATCGATGGTATTGATGGTCTTTCGGGGGGAGTGTTTGCTTCAATTTTCACGGCATACACGGTAATAGCTCTTTTTCAGGGCCAAATCAATCTTGCCGCTTTTTGCCTTGCCGTAGTAGGAAGTATTCTTGCTTTTCTGTGGTTTAACATTCCTCCGGCAAGATTTTATATGGGCGAGACGGGGATTATAGGACTTACCGCAACACTCACGGTTGTGGCTTTTCTCACGGGAGGAGTCGCCGTGCTTCCTATTATTGCGTTTCTTCTTGTACTTACATCCGCTTCCGTTATAATTCAACTTTTATCAAAAAAAATAAGAGGAAAAAAAATCTTTTTGGCGGCTCCCTTGCACCATCATTTTGAAGCGCAGGGATGGCCTCCTTATAAGGTCACGATGCGTTTCTGGGTAATAGGAGCAGTAATGGGAATTATCGGGGTCGTAATTCATCTTCTTTCCTAATGCTTTCTAACTTCAAAAACAAGAAAATTCTTATTTTGGGAATAGGAGAAGAGGGTATAGACAACCTATCCTTTTTTAAAGATAATGTTGCTTATAAAAAAATAGGTGTTGCCGATTTACTTCCCTACAAAGAGCTTAGTATGAAGGCGAAGGAGCATCTTCGGGAAGGAGTAGAGCTTCACCTTGGAGATGATTATCTTTTGGCGGTAAAGGAGTATGATGTTATTGTAAAATCGCCCGGAGTCCCTTCTTCATTAATAAATCTTAAAGAAGGACAAAAACTTACTTCTCAAAGCGATATTTTTCTTTCACTTTGTAAGGGAAATACGATTGGCGTAACCGGCACGAAGGGAAAGAGTACCACCTCCCTTCTTTTCTATAATCTGCTCCTTGAAGCCGGTTATTCCACTGAGCTTATCGGGAACATAGGTACTCCGGCTCTTTCTTTTCTTTCCGGGAAAGATAGTGGAAAGACTTTTGTTTATGAGCTTTCCAGCTTTCAGCTCGAAACGGTTACTGCCAGTCCGAGGATAGCGGTCATACTAAATGTGTTTGCAGATCACTTGGATAGACATGAGAGCTTGGATAACTACATTGCCGCGAAAGAAAAAGTAACTTCTTTTCAAAGTGAAAATGATTATTTGCTTTATAACGAGAATGATAAGCGGGTAAAAGAGATTGCCAAAAAATCAAAAGCGAACAAAACACCGTTTACGCTTTCTAAAAAAAGAAAGAGAATTCCCATTGCGGTTGACCCGCTCTACAAACTTGCAGAACTGATGAAGATTGATCCGAGATTAATAAATAAAGTAGTGGAAGATTTTAAAGGATTACCCCATAGAATGGAATATCTTGGCAAATACAAGGGCATTGATTTTTATAACGATTCCGCGGCAACAATACCCGAAGCGACAAAAAGTGCGATTGAGAATATAGAAAACGTTCAAACCGTGATTATGGGCGGCGTTGATAAAGGAGGGGAGTATGCAAAACTTTTGGCAAAAATAAGAGAAAATAGAAATATCCGGAATATCGTTATCTTTAAAGGAACTCCGGAAGACTTTGTTGCTGCACCGGAGCTTTCCGAAAAACTTATTTTCCCCGCTGCCGACATGAAAGAAGCGGTACAGCATTGTTTCAACAATACGGGACAGGGGAGTGCTTGTATTTTATCTCCGGGGTTTGCAAGCTTTAATATGTTCAGAAATTATAAGGAGAGAGGAGAATCGTTTAAGAACAATGTTCGCAATTACAAATGAAAAATAAAAAACCTGATTACATATTAATTACGGCTGTTTCGCTAATTATTTTTCTTGGTCTTTTTGCACTGGCAAGTGCTGCTTCAGTGGGCTCGGAAACCAGATTTTTTCAGCAGATGATACTTGGACTTATTCCCGGAATTTTAATAGCTATTGTACTTTTTAAAACGCCCCTTTCTTTAATTCAAAAGTGGTCTCCCCATCTTTTGTTTGCAAATCTTTTTCTGCTTTTTTTGGTTTTCATTCCTTTCTTGGGAGCGACGAAAGGCGGGGCGACAAGGTGGATAGAGTTGGGACCGCTCTCTTTTCAGCCTGCGGAATTTTTAAAACTGACATTTATATTGTATATTTCCAGCTGGCTTGTCATGAGAGAGAAGAAAATGAAAAAGAAAAAGGCTTTACCGCATATAATGACACTTCTTCCTTTTGCTCTTGTCTCCCTGTTCATCGGAGTGCTCCTCATAGTGCAACCCGATATGAGCACCTTGGGTGTTATTTTGCTTACCGGTTTGATAATTTATTTTAACGGGAGGACTCCTTTATGGCATAGCGCCGCTCTTATTTTTGCCGGAGGAGTGTCATTTTTTTTACTTATCAGACTCGCACCTTACAGATTTAGCCGAATCGTAGGGATGTTAAACCCCGACATAGATCCGTTGGGAATAACTTATCAGATAAGACAAGCGCTTATTGCCATTGGTTCCGGAGGTATTTTTGGGCTTGGCTTGGGAATGAGCCAACAAAAGTTCGGCTTTCTCCCTTATCCGGGATCGGATTCTATTTTTGCCGTGTTTGCCGAGGAAACAGGATTTATCGGTGCCATTATTTTGCTCGTTTTGTTTCTCGTATTCTTTTGGAGAGGTTTCTTAATCGCGAGAGATAACAAAAGCGGGTTTGCCAGATTGCTTAGTATTGGTATTTGCAGTTGGATATTTATCCAGGCGGTGGTGAATATGGGAGTAATGACAGGTATCCTTCCCGCTACGGGAATTCCGTTACCCTTTATTAGTTATGGAAAATCGCATCTTATTGTGGAGCTGGCGGCAGTGGGAATTTTACTTAATGCTTCACGGTTTGTGAGAAAATGATATAATGTTGTTATGAGTGAGGAAAAGAAAAAAAGATACAGGATTATTTTTACGGGAGGAGGAACGGGAGGGCATATCTTTCCGCTTGTTTCTATTATTAGGGAATTAAAAAAATTACTTCCCGACGAGTTTTTGGATGTTTATTATATCGGGCCGAAAGACCCGCTTTCTATGGAATATTTGGATGGGGAGGGGGTGGATGTTAAATACATTTCTACGGGAAAAGTGAGAAGATATAAAGGATTTAACGCAATACTTCAGAATTTTATCGACATTGCCTTTAGAATTCCCCTCGGGATATGTCAGTCTTTCTTCTATATTTATTTTCTTTCTCCCGATCTTATTTTTAGCAAAGGAGGCCACGGGTCTTTTCCGCCAGTACTTACAGGGAAGCTTTTTCAAATACCGATATTTTTACATGAATCCGACTCCGTACTGGGTGCGGCAAATAAATTCCTTAAAAGTTTTTTTGCAGAGATATTTTCATCCTTTCCGGAAACAGAAGGAGTTGATTCCGATAAATTTGTTGTTGTTGGAAATCCGGTAAGAAAGGCGGTAATGGGTGAAGGTAGGGGAGAGGGGAAAGAAGCAATGGGAATTAAAAGCGAAAAACCGGTAATTCTTGTTTTGGGCGGTTCGCAGGGAAGTGAAAGAATAAATGAGTTGTTACTTTCTTCAATTACCGGAATTTTACAAGATTTTGAAGTAATCCATCAGTGCGGGGAGAATAATTATGACGCGGTAAACAAGGAGGTGAAAGCCGTCATTTCCGATGAGGGTCTTAAAGAAAGATACCACCCTTATCCTTTTCTTGATGAAAAAACACTCAGAAGCGCTTATGCTTGCGCCGATCTTATAGTGAGTAGAGCCGGCTCGGGAAGTATTTTTGAGATTGCGGTGAACGGGAGAGCGTGTATATTTATACCACTACCGGAGGCGGCACAAAACCATCAGGTAAAAAATGCTTACCAATACTCTTCAAGAGGGACTTCAATAGTCCTTGAAGAAGAAAACCTTTCGTCACATTTTTTCCAAGGGAAAATAAACGAACTTTTTTCGCCAATCGACCAAATCAGGAACATGGAAAAAAATGCGCGGAATTTTTCCAAGCCACGAGCAGGATATATAATCGCTTCCTATTTAAAGGAATATCTCACAAGATAACCCCAAAATTATATGAAGAATACGGAAAAAAATATTCGTGTCAGATTTGCTCCTTCACCGACGGGATATTTTCATATTGGATCTGCAAGAATAGCACTCTTTAACTTTCTTTATGCCAAAAAGTGTAACGGAACTTTTGTTTTAAGGATAGAAGACACCGATAGAGAGAGATCGAAAGAGGAATATGAGAATGACATTATGCGAAGTTTAAAATGGTTAGGTTTACAGTGGGAGGAAGGTGTATTCGAAAACAAAGAAAAAGGAGATTTCGGTCCTTACAGACAAAGTGAGAGAGGCAAGATATATAAGGAGTATGTCAAGAAATTACTTGAAAGCGGGAATGCTTATTACTGTTTTTGTACCAAGGAAGAGTTGGAAGAAAGGAGGGAAAAACAGAAAACGAAAAAGGAAGCTCCACGTTATGACGGTAAATGCTTTAAACTTTCCGATGACGAAAAGAAAAAGAGGTTTGCACAGAACAAAGATTACGTAATAAGGCTTCGCTTGCCCGAGAATGACACTATCGAATTTGAAGACTTGGTGAGAGGAAAAGTAAAATTTGATTCTAATGATATAGGAGGAGACTTTGTAATTGCAAGAGGAGACTTTTCTCCTCTTTATAACTTTGCTTGCAGTGTAGATGATTACGAGATGAAAATAACCCATGTTATAAGAGGAGAAGATCACATATCCAACACTCCCAAGCAGATTCTTGTCCAGCGTGCGCTCGGTATCCCGACGCCGGATTATGCTCATCTTCCTCTTACTCTCGGACCGGATAAAAGCAAGCTAAGCAAACGTCACACTGCTGTTTCCTTGTATGAATACAAAGAGAAAGGATATCTTGCAAAAGGCCTTGTTAATTTTATTGCCTTTCTGGGATGGAATCCCGGTGGAGAAAGAGAAATATATTCCTTAGAAGAGATGATAAATTTGTTTTCATTTGATAAATGCCAGCGTTCAGGCGCTATTTTCAATATCGATAAACTCAATTATATTAACGGATATTATATTCGCAACATGGATACAAAGGAGCTAACGAAGCTATGCGTTCCATACTTGCTTACAAGTAATTTAATAACTCTTAGGTTTGAAGAAAGCCAGTATCCGCCGGCGTACGGGGGGACGGAAGTACGAGCCGATTATCTTATTACTGAAAAAAATGAATCTGCGAGTTTTGAAAAGATAAAGGCAATAGTTTCCCTCTACCAAGAGAGAATGAAAACGCTTTCGGAAATAAGTGAATTCGCCGACTACTTTTTTAGAGAAGAACTCGACTACGGCAAAGAGCTACTTTTCTGGAAAGAGATGACAAAGGAAGAGATCGAAGATTCTCTGGAAAAAGGTATTGAAATATTATCGGGAATAAAAGAGTGGGATATTGACTCAATACAGGAAAAACTAATAGAAGAAGCGAGCAAAAATAAGGACAAAGGAAGACTCCTTTGGCCTATAAGAGCGTCTTTAAGCGGTAAAAAAGCCTCTGCAAGCCCTTTTGAGATTGCGCAGGTTCTTGGTCCTAAAGACACTATAAAACGCCTTAAAACGGCAAAAATGAAGCTTAAAAATGGCTAAAAGCATTCTAATAGTTATAGTAATCGCTTTTTTGGTGTATTTTGCCCTAAGCACCGAAAGAGGAGGGGATTTTGTTCGTTACCTTGGTGAACATACCGATCCCTTAAGGGATCGTGTGGAGAACATCTTTGAAGAAAGGAAAGAAATTGTAGAAGGAGAAATGGAAAAAGAAAAAGAACAAATAAAAGAAGAGGCGAAAGAAACCGGGAAAAATTTTTGGGAGAGAATGATGGATTCTTTATTTGGCGATAGCAACAAAGATAAGGAAGAAATCGAAGAAAGCGAGGGAGATTGACAAAAGGGGTAAAGTGATTATACTTCGTATAAGATAACTTTACCGAAGTTTAAGACCAATACTTTGCCTTCTTGACGTAAAAACAGCGTTAACCCGATTATTGCCTTATATTCCTTTTATTACTACTTTTTTAAACTTCGGGAAAGTTAACGCAAGATTATGCGTAAACAATTCTGTTTCGCATAATCTGCTTCATTGAAGTTTAAGACCAATGCCTTACCTTCTTGACGTAAAAACAGCGTTAACCCGATTACTACCTTATATTCCTTTTATTACTACTTTTTAAATTAATGCAGAAAAACAACACCCCCATAACAGAACACATACCTCGGTTTTTTGAATACTTGGATATCGAAAAAGGTGTCTCCAACAAGACGCAAGAAACCTATTCCCGATTCCTTAAGAGTTTTCTTGTTTGGCTCAAGGAAAACAATTTTGAAGAACTAAAACCCCATCAGCTGACCGACGAACATATTTGGAATTACCGTGTTTATCTTTCCAAACGTATAAATTCCAGAACCAAGACTCCTATATCAAAAAAGACGCGTAACTACTATCTTATTGCTCTCCGCGGGCTTTTAAATTATTTTGCGGACAGGAATATAACATCTTTGCCGGCGGAAAAGGTAAAATTAACCAAGGAAGGAAACGAACGTACCGTAAAGTTCCTTGACTTGAAACAAATAGAAAAACTTCTCCTTTCTCCCGATACAAAGACAAAATCCGGTCTACGCGACAGAGCCTTGCTGGAGACTCTTTTTTCCAGCGGAATGCGTGTTGCGGAGCTTGTCGCGTTAGATAAAGAACAAGTCAAAATAAATGATGACACGCAGATATTGGAAATATCCATTATCGGCAAAGGTGGTCATCCGCGAACGGTATATCTTTCAGAGCGTGCGGTAAACGCCCTTCGTGAGTACTTAAAAACCCGCCAAGACAAAGAAAAACCGCTTTTTATAAGGTATAAAGGGCCTAAAGAAGCATCAAAGCGGCTGACACCAAGGTCTGTGGAAGAAATAGTCAAAAAATATACCAAGAAAGCCGGTATTCCCCTAATGACGACACCACACACCTTACGACACTCTTATGCTACCGATCTTTTGGCGCAAGGAGTTGATTTAAGAGTAATCCAGGAATTTTTGGGCCATCGAAATATTGCCACTACCCAGATATATACCCATATTACAAGCCAGAAACTGAAAAATATTCACAAAAAATTTCACAGTGGGAAAGAAATGAAAGAATAAAATAAATAATGCCAAAATCTAAAGTCCAAATGCCAAAATAATTATCATCTGTCTTCTAATTTTTGGCATTTGGATTTTGTCATTTGCCATTTCCCATTACTCTCTTCCCTACTTCGATTAATGTAAAAGGTTTTTATATTGACAATATAATAATAACTATTGTCTAATAAATTAAATATCCGTTTGCTCGAATTGTAAGGGCTCTTTATTTTCCGCCTCCATTTTGGTTGTTATGATTCCCAATGAGAAAGAGAGCGTAGCGACAAGGATTACCGCAATTATAAGCATAATATCGGAAGCGTTATCTTTGACAAAAGCTTTTATCTTTGGTAACATATCAGGGTATATTTTAAAAAGTTAGAAATTTTTCGATTATGGCTACAACAAAGTCAGCAGGTACAGTCAAAACAGGCAGAGATTCAAAGCCGAAGTATTTAGGTATTAAACTTTCTGCCGGACAAAGAGCAAAGATCGGCGATATAATTGTTCGCCAACGGGGAACCAAATTTTTGCCCGGAAGAAACGTGAAAAAAGGTAAAGACGATACTCTTTATGCTGTAAAAGAAGGAGTTGTTAAGTTTGTTACGACTAAAAAGACGAGTTTCGACGGTAAGAAAAAAAGCGCTAAATTCGTTACTATTTTATAGCGGCTTTTATAAATTCGGTGAAAAGCGGATGTCCGGATATTGGTCTCGATTTAAATTCCGGATGGAATTGTACCCCCATAAAGAAGGGGTGCTTTTTTATTTCGATTATTTCCACTAAATTATGTTTTTGATTTATTCCCGCGATAGTTAGGTTGTTTCTCTCCAGTATCTCCTTGAAATTGTTGTTTACCTCGAAGCGATGTCTGTGTCTTTCGCTTATTTTTGTCTTTTTGTATGCTTTATAGCTTTTTGTTCCCTTAAATATCTTACAGTCATAAGCACCGAGTCTCATTGTTCCTCCGTAATTGTCATTCTCAAGGACTTCTTTTTGTTCTTTCATTATATCAATTACGGGGTTTTTACAGGTTTTTTTTATTTCCGTAGAGGATGCGTCTTTCAAACCGCAAACATTTCTTGCATATTCTATAACGGCAAGCTGCATTCCCAAACAAAGGCCAAGGAAAGGGATATTATTTTTTCTGCAGTACTCGATTACATTTATTTTGCCCTCTATTCCCCTCTTCCCGAATCCTCCCGGTATAATGATGCCGTCGTATTCGGAAAGCTCTCCGGTATTTTTTTTATTTTCGTACCACTCGGAGGAAAGCCAGGATATTTCCTCTTTGCGCCCTTCTTTGTTGCAAGCGTGTTTGATGGCCTCAATGACTGAAATATACGAATCCGCTAAAACAAAATCCCCTGTTTCGAAATATTTTCCCACGATAGCGATTTTTGCGGTCTTTTTCGCTTTTTTTGTTTTTTCAACAAATTTTTTCCATTCGGAAAGACCTTTTCCCTTTTTGGGCTTAACCTTTAGCTTTTTTAAGATTCTCTCCCCTATTTTATCTTCGTTGAAATTAAGAGGGACTTCGTAAATTGACTCTATGTCCGGAGCGGAGATAACATCTTCCGGACTTATGTTGCAAAAAGTGGAGATTTTCTTTTTTCGTATATCGTCAATAGGAGAAGAAGATCTCCCGACAATAATATCGGGTTGAATCCCCGCCCCGTTTAAAAGCCTGGTGGCGCTTTGGGTCGGCTTGGTCTTCATCTCCCCTATCATATCGGGAATCGGCAAATAACTTACAAGTACGGTCAGAATATCTCCCGGATATCTAAGTTTCATCATTCTTGCCGCCTCCAAGAAAAGAAGATTTTGGTATTCCCCGATTGTTCCTCCAATCTCTATCAGGACAAAATCGGATTTTGTTATAGAACCCGCCCTTCTGATTCTGTAAATAACCTCGTTGGGAATATGAGGTACTACCTCCACACATTTCCCGTCGTATTCCAGATTTCTTTCTCTATTTATAACGGTTTGATAGACTTTTCCCGTTGTTAGATAGTTGTCTTTAGTGATGTTTTGGTCGGAAAAACGTTCATAATTTCCGACATCCTGATCACATTCGGCCCCATCATCGGTTACGAAAACCTCTCCATGTTCAACGGGATTCATCGTACCGGCATCAACGTTAACATAGGGATCTATTTTCATCGCGGTAGTTTCATATCCTTTTGATTGCAGTATCTTGAGAATTGACGCGGTAGTAACCCCTTTACCAATTCCGGACATTACGCCCCCTGTGACAAAAATATATTTTCTCCTCATTCTTCTTTGCTTATAGTTATTTTAATTACGGACTCAATTCCGTGTTTAAATTTAAGTTTTACTTCATGTTCGCCAAGTTCTTTTATCGGATTTTCCAGCTCGATATCCTCCTGCCTAACACTAAAGCCGGTCTCTTTCATTTTCTCGGCAATTTTTTGAGTAGTGACTGATTCAAAAAGCTGGTCTTTTTCTCCTACTTTGACTTTAATTTCCAATTCTTTGTTTTTTATTTCTTCCGCGAGAGCCTTTATATCTTCAAGCTCTTTCTCTTTATTCTTCTCTTTTTTCTCCAATTGTTGTTTTGCAATTAAAATATCTTTTTTTGTAGCAATTTTTGCAAAACTATTTTTCAGTAAAAAATTTCTTCCGTATCCGTCGGAAACTTCTTTGATTTCATGTTTCTTTCCGAGGTTATTTACATCTTTAAGCAGTATAACTTTCATATACTTTTAAATTATTTATTACTTATTATTTCTATCGCCTTTTCAAGTTGCGGATCTCTATCCTTTTCAACATCTTCCTCGGTAATATCAATCTCAAAATCGGGAGCAATCCCCTTTTCTTCAATTATCTGCTCATCGGGAGTAAGAAAGTATTCTTCCGTTATTTTTAAAGTCGATCTGTCGCTTAGAGAATGCAATCCTTGAATGGAGCCCTTACCGAATGAGTTCTTTCCGACAATCGGTATTTCTCTATGATCTCTTAGTGCTCCGGCAACTATTTCCGACGCCGATGCCGTTCCTTCGTTGATAAGTACAACCACGGGATATTCCAAGAAATAGGGTGGCGTGGTTGTTGTTTTTAAACGACTCATTTGCTTGTCGTCCGTTCCGGTTTTGATAACAACTACACTACCCGATTCAACAAAACGGCTCGCAACTCCTATTGCTGCCCTAAAAGTGCCCCCGGGATTGTTTCTTAAATCCAAGATAATCTTTTCCGCCGGGCTGTTAGCTATTTCTCTCGATACTTTGGTGAAATCGACTACGATATTTTCATTGAAATGGAAAAGTTCCAGGTGAGCAATATCCTTCTCTAAAATTTCCCACTCAATGGACGGTATCTCGATAGTATCGCGAATAATTTCTATCTCTTTCTTTTCTCCGTTACGCATAATCTCAAGGGCAACACTCTCTCCCTTGGGACCTCTTATTTTAGCGACTGCTTCTTGGATGGAAATTCCTTCCGTGTCTTCTCCATCAATTTTAGTAATAACGTCTTGTGATTTTATTCCGGCCTTGTAGGCGGGAGTATTTTTCAAGGGAGAAATAACTTGTAATCCCCTGTCACGGATGCCTATTTCCATACCCACACCTTCGAATTCCCCGGCGACATCCTCCATAAAAATCTTGCTTTCTTCTTTGTCGAAAAAGGATGTATGCGGGTCTTCCAGGGCGCCTATAAGCCCCCTGATGGTACCGTGAACCAGTGTTTCCTCCTCTACTTCCTTAAATTCGGGAAACTTCTCTTCCAAGAGGTAATAGGTTTCGTAAAGAAGCGAAAGATCCATTTCTCCTGAAGGGTCGATAAATACTTTTTGGCTTTCTCCTACAAAAAAACCGGAGGCAAAGGCTATTGCTCCGACAATAATTAATATTAAAAGATAACCGGCATTTATCTTTTTCATCAAGAGAAATATATCACAAAAAAAATGCGATGACAAATTCTGTGAATTAGTTATTTTGTATTACCAATCGATTTTATAGAATCTTAACCTGTAAAATATTGTCGAGAACACCATTGCCAAAATCAATAAAAAAAGTATGCCTATAGCTATTTTTCTTTTGACTTCTTCCTTCTTCATAATGTTAAAAATATTTTATTCGTGTTTTTCCGCGGTAAAGCGATAAATAGCCACGTTCTCTTTTTCCGGATCCATCCCTCCTTTTTGGCAAGCGATAAAAAACTGTTGTTCCGGACTGTCTATGCCCGGCAAACCGGGTAAGAGAAGAGCGCTTTTATTAAATTCGGATTTAAGGAAAATGCCAAACTTTTCCGGATTAAGATTAGAGAGGTTTTTGATTTTTTCCGGCGGGTTTAATATATAGACGGAAAAAATAAGAGTTTCCGGCTCTTTTTCTTTAACGGGACCAAAGCGAGCATCTTTTGTTGCTGCGGCAATAGCGTTATAAATGATTTCTCCGGCTATATTTTCTCTTGTCGGCAAGTAGGTACCGATACACCCCCTTAATCCCCCGTGTTTGTTTTTAATGGTAACAAAAACACCTGCCTTTTTTGTAAAAAAGTGTTTCGGAAGTTCTTTTGGAGGTGATATTATCTCTCCTTCCCCAACATATCTTTTTACCGCCTCTTTGGCGAGCGATACATAATGGTTCATGGCCTTTGTAATTTAAGATCCGCTGTTAAATAACCGACACCGAGAGGTCCTTCGTAAGAAAGAATTTCCGGATTATAATTCATACCTGATTCCTCCAGTACTCCCAAAAGGGCACAAAAAGAACGGAGTCCGCACTCCCCTGCCCCGGGGTACATATTTTCCAGTTGTAAAATTTCTTGGACATTCTTTTTACTTAGTGCTTCCACAAGTTTCTCGTCAAATTTTAGTCCGTCTTCACGGAATCCGTAAGGACCATCTTCTCTTAAGTGATGAGAGAGGTCTCCACTTGCAATAAGAGCGATTTTTGATTCGGAATTTATAATTTTTGAATTAAATAACTCTTTTCCTTTTTTATAATAAAACGAGGGTGAGTTTGCTCCGGTTAAATTTTTTTCAATTCTTCCCCGGAAATCTTTTGCAAGAAAATATAAAGGTACGTTGAATCCCCAGTCGGGGTGTGGCGAAAAAATTATTATGAGATCGGCTCCCGAAACTTCCATTCTTTTTCCGAGTTCCTCAAGCTTCTCAATTGTTTTTTTTACCTTTTCTTTATCCTCGTCGCTTCCGACGGAAGGAAGAAGTAACGGAGGATGAGGAGCAATACATGCGAAAGTAATTGGCATACTTTGTATTATATAATTAAATTTAAATCTTTTCCGCACTCTTTACACTTTCCCATTTTGTCATGTCGGGAGAGAAAGTGACCGGATCTTTCTATTGCCAAAGTTTTGCACACCGGGCAAAAAGTGCTTGATAACGAAGCATCTCCCGTGTTTCCAACATAAACATACTGTAATCCTTCTTTTTTCCCCGTATCGTAGGCAGTTTGGAGCGTGGTTTCGGGTGTCTGCGGGAGATGTTTTAATTTCCAAGAAAGTTCTCCGGAAAAACGGCTGATATGCCAGGGAGTGTCCGGTCCCAATTCTTTTTTTATAAATTTGGCAATGTCGGTAAAGTTTTTGTACGAATCTGATAAAGTGGGAAGTACAAGAGTGGTAATCTCTACGGAAGCACTGTGTTTTTTGAGCGATTTAGCCGTTTCCAAAACCGGAGCCAGTCTTGCGCCGCAGTTTTCCCTGTAAAAATTATCGGAAAAACTTTTAATGTCTATATTCACTCCGTCAAGATACGGAAGAACTAAATTAAGTGCTTCTTTTGACAAGAATCCGTTGGAAACCCATATATTCTTCAACCCTTTTTCTTTCGCTAATTTCATTGTATCCAGAGCGTATTCCAAGAATACCGTCGGCTCGACATAGGTATAGGAGATAGAGTTTAAATTATTTTGAATTGCGATATCTATCAACTCCTTGGGAGAAATTTCCTTGCCCGGAATAATCTTTTCGTTTCTGTAATTTTGAGAAATATCGAAATTCTGGCAGTTTTTGCATCTCATATTGCATCCGACAGTGGATACGGAAAGAGTTTTTGTTCCCGGCAAAAAATGAAATAGCGGTTTTTTTTCTACAGGATCGATGTTACAGGCGACGAGTTTTCCGTAATTTAATACATACAGTGTGCCATCGATATTCTCCCTCACTCCGCACACTCCCCTTTTTCCGGAAAATAGATTGCAATAATGAGCGCAATTATTGCACCGTATAGCCCTTTTCGGAAGTTTTTTATACAAATACACTTCCTTCATGTAAATTTACGTATTGTATTTAATACAGCACACCTTTCTCT
>CAYSXL010000001.1:57218-65194 GCA_964435025.1 uncultured Candidatus Saccharibacteria bacterium
GAGAATAATCGGGTATTTCTTCCCAAACATTACTTCATTTTAACATAAAAAAGGAGAGGACCGTAGTCCCCTCTTACCTGATATTTAGGATGTCTATTGCTTGATGACGAGGTGCTCTTCCGACCGTCAGTTGCTGGGGAAAGATACCAAATCCTTCCGCTCTTATCTTTTCCTTTTCTTCCTCGGTTATTCCCTCGGCACTTACGGCTACCACTTCTCCTTTCTTCATTTCTTTAAGTAAGCGGTCAAAGTCCTTGGGAATCATGAGACCCCATTGACCCTCTCTTCTTTTGATGTGAAGGTGCTTAGCCATTTCTATCAGTCTCCTTTCTTTTTTTGGCCGGTTTTTTTCCAAGAATTTCTCCGGATTCCATATTCTGTAGTAGAGTCCGTGGCCGACAATCAGAACGTCTTCTTTGATTCCGGCGTAATTCAAGTCTTCTTTGGTAAGAACAATGACTTTTCCTGTCCATTCGGGAACAACCGTAAGGCAATCCTCCTCCCATGTAACTTTTCCGGGGTGAAACCTTATCGGAAGCACTACTATTCCCTCTCCTATTACCTTCCTTTTATGTTTGCCAAAAAACAAAACCGGTACCCTCCTTTCCCTCTATGGTTTTGATAATAAAAAAAGCAAATATTCTACGAACTTTTTTCGTAGTGTTTTAGGGTGTTTTCCAGTGCGTCGCGAAGCGCTCTGGCATGTCCGGGCGTTAACGCTACTCTGGTTGCTACAACTCCCTCATCACTGTTTGGTTGAACGAATGAGAAATCAATAACAACCTCTCTCGATGAAGCGTTAACACGCGCCATATTCGAGAAAAGCGGCGTTTGTGCTTTTTCCGGAACCTTTATATTAACCTTCCTTTGTTCTCTTTTTTCTTCCTCCATTGTCAATTTGCTTAATTACTACTTTTCATAGTTTAACAGATAATACAAATTTTCACAAGGATTTTCTCCCACTTCTTGCGTGTACTCCAAAATGCTCTTACGATATTTTTCCGTTGCCTGAGACTCGTAAAACGGGAAAAGGGCAAGCTTGTCTTTAATATTAATCGGTACCTTAAGAGAACTTAATCCTTGTCGCTCAATGAATAATTTTATTTTTTCCTTCTCCTTATCGGATGCGTTATAAACATACGGAACATCCTCATAGAAAAAAATATCGGCACCTACATTGCCTTGTTGCAGTAATTCCGTTACCGCTTTTTTTACAATAAGATGGTCTGTGTGCTCTTGTATGGCAAGAGGAATAAATACTTGAACCTCTTTTAATAAGAGTGGCTCAAGTTGTGTTTTTATTGTTTCTAACGTGTCGCGATCCTTTGTCTTGTTAAATCCACAAGGAAAGCCTTTTTCATGAATATCTAAGGTGGAATAACCTCTTCTTACAAGAGCCTCGTCTTGATCTAAAAGATTTATTGTCACAATACCAAGTTCTTTTGTGACGCTTTTCTCTTCGTTCAATCTCAACGTGGAAATTTTATGCACCCAATCTTCAGACGTGTTTCTTTTTCCGTTATTATTTCCGGGAAGATAATTGCTTCTTGAAAAAACAACCCAGTCTTCCACCGGGAGGTTTTTCTTTTTCCACTCTAATGCAATTCCTCCCAAAGAAAGAACAAGATCATCAAAGTGCGGTGATAATACTATTTTTTTCTTATTATTGAAAATTAAAGTTTCCATCAATCTTTAAATTGTATTTTTTGAGGAGTAATGGGTTTACCGTAAAATTTGCTCCCCAGTAATTTAAATTTATCGGTTAAGTCGGTACTGAAAAA
Organism: uncultured Candidatus Saccharibacteria bacterium; assembly: GCA_964435025.1. Classification (GTDB taxonomy): domain Bacteria; phylum Patescibacteriota; class Minisyncoccia; order Minisyncoccales; family PWPS01; genus PWHW01. The sequence goes on from CAYSXL010000001.1 coordinate 59,000, forward strand.
TTCTACATTACCCTCTTTTTTTAAATCATTTTCGATTTCGGGATGTCTGTTTAAATAATCTTCCAACTTTAAAGCTACTATTTTGTCTTCAACAATGATTTTTATTTTTTTATCCAACAAATTCTTGATTTTGTCTTCCAATAAGCCGTAATGTGTACACCCAAGAATTAAGCTGTCAATATTTTTATCCGTAAGCGGATCAAGGCACTTTTTAAGTACTATTTCCGTTATCTCGGAATTTTTCTCGCCGGATTCCAGTATGGGGACAAGCAAAGGACATGCTTTTTGGAATACTTTTATTTCGGGGTCGACTTTTTCCAGTTCCGCTTTAAAAACTTGGGAAGCAACGGTTCCCTCTGTGGCGATAACTCCCACTCTTTTGCTCGAATTTTTTTCGATTATAGACTCGATTGTAGGGATAATTACTCCCAATACTCTCTTGTTTGGATGCTTTTTAGGTAAATACTCTTTCTGGATTCGTTTAAGAGCATGAGAGGAAGCGGTGTTACAGGCTAAAATAACCAAGCGACAACCTTTATCGAAAAGAAAGTCTACGGCGTCTTTTGTGAATTTATAAACGGCTTCTTGGGAACGGGAGCCGTAAGGGGCTCTCGCATTGTCTCCTAAATAAACATAGTTATATTCAGGCAGCTGTTTCACAATCCCTCTCATGATATTTAGCCCCCCGAAACCGGAGTCGAAAATGCCAACGAGACTGTTTCTTTCTAATTTCTCTTTTTCCATGAGGAGATAAAATTATCAATACTCCGATCGTAGCTAACTTCATCTTCTGCAGAGAAATAACATGCCGGTAGTTCTCCCTTCTCTTTGTGATGTTTTATACACTCACAACAGATTCCCTTGCGCGGGCAATTCGGGTAGGTGCAGGAACAGTTATTTAAGTTCTCTTCTTTTTTACAATCCATGATAGTTTACGTGTTTTATACTTATATTTTACAGAATACGAAAATCTTGAAATTCTCCCCTATGTTCCTTATAGCGAACATCCATGTTTTCTACCGTAGCCGAAGGAGGACCCTTTTCCGCCCATTCTAACATTTCCCTTATATTCTCTTTTTCTCCTTCGAAAACCGCTTCCACGCGCCCATCGGTAAGGTTTCTAACCCACCCTGTGATATTTAATCTTTCAGCCATTTGTTTGGTACTATCCCGGAAAAAAACCCCTTGAACTACTCCGGAGACAAATACATACGCCCTTGTCTTTTTGTTATTGTTTTCAAAAGAAGACATGTAATTCTATAAAGAGAGTTGACTTTAAAATTATTTTCACTTAGATATAATAACACAGATGACTTACATGTAAAAATTAATTTTAGTTAAAAATGATAATTATTGCCGGTCCTTGTGCCGTAGAGTCGGAAGAACAAGTAAAAAATTCAATAAAGGAAGCAAAAAAGAGAAAAGTTGATTTTCTGCGAGCTCCGCTTTGGAAGCCAAGAACAAAACCGGGGTTTGACGGAATAGGAGAAAAGGGTTTGGAAGTTTTTAAAGAAATAAAAAAAGAAGGACTCGTTCCTGCAACCGAGGTTATGACCCCGCAACACGCCGAAATAATTATAAACGCTGTTCCTGACTCCGAGGTTCTGCTTTGGATAGGAGCTCGTAATCAAAACCACTTCTTACAAAAAGAAATTGCTTACATAGCAGCCAAAAACAAAAAAGCAACCCTTCTTATTAAAAACCAGCCGTGGCCGAGTGAGGAACATTCCTTGGGAGTAATAGAGCATATCAAGGAAACGGGTATTAAGGAGAGTAACATTCTTCTTTGCCACCGAGGATTTTTCCCTGTTATAAAAAATCCGAAAAATTATAGAAATCTTCCGGACTTTGAAATGGCGGCCAGACTAAAGCAAAAAACAGGGTTTCCTATGCTTATTGATCCTTCCCATATAGGGGGAAGCGTCTCAAATGTTTTTGAAGTTATCAGGGAAGTGAAAGAGTATGAATTTGACGGTTTGATGATAGAGGTACACCCCACTCCCGCTGATGCTCTGACCGACAAGAATCAACAGCTCTCCTGGGAAGTATTTGACTCTCTTTTTTAATCTTCTTCTTTTGTCAGTTCCTTGGCATTCTCTCTCATTGTATAAATTTCTTCTTCGGAAAAACTCGTTCCATAGGAGCCCTGGTACATTACAAAGCCAGGTTGATTACTGTGTCCAAGTCCCAGTGCGTGCCCTATCTCGTGAGCCAGTACTCTGTAATCATGAGAAGTTACATAATCAGCTACTGCCAGTGAATTAATATTTATAAAAGCAATGCCATTTTTCCCCTCTAAATGCCCCGTCAGAAAAATATTTATTTTTGATTTCTTTTGGTCTTCGATTTCCCTTAAGAAGGAGGAATGGTCATTTAAGAAGTTTTCGCTGTCTATATAAAGATCGGAAAAGCTCTCTTTCTCAAGATTGATTTTTGCTTTTTCGATAACACGAAAACCGTTTTCTAAAATATGGTCGACTTCCCTTTTTGTTCTCTCCGACTTGAAACGCCCCTCTCTTATTACAAAAACCGATACCGGAACCGTAATTTCTTTTGCATCCAAAGAATCCTCCGGAGGAGTAAATATAATGCGGGGTGGGGTCTTTTGAAAAAAGAAGTACTCTCTCAGACCGGACATGTAAACCAGAGAAATAATTAGCAGCACAGCTAAAAATATTTTTAAAGGAGTGGATTTAAAAATAGACCACTCCCCTTCTGAAAATTCTTCTTCTAAGAATTCATCTTCTTCTATTTTCTCTTTTTCTTCTTCCATATTTTTTTATTATAATTCGATAAAAAGAAAAACAAAATCATCTAAAATAATTTTCGATTGGCGTGGATAAAGTTTTTTTGGTAAAATAAACTAAAGTTTATTAAATAATACAAGTACAATGGAAAAAAGGGAACCGTTTTTTAATAAAGAAATTTCCGGAGAAAAGGCAGCGAACATCGAGAATATAGAACCGATTGATGAAAAAAGCGATGCAGAGACTATTTTGGAAAAAAACAAACTGCCGGAAATTATAGAGAAGCCTCTACTTGAAGCTTGTGAAGAACTGTACGATAAAAATGTAAAGACAATCTCTTCTTCCGCTAATAAAAAAAACATTGAAGATGGGGAGGGATATATAATTATTGATTTTGCTTCACTGTCAGAGGAAAACAAGGAAGTTGCGCGTGGTTACGGCGACCCTTATACGCACGGGGAATACAAGGCCGTAAAGATATCCATTCCCTTGGATGAGTTTTCTACGGTAGAAAACATATCGGAAAAGGCAAAAGAAATTTCGAGCAATTTTCACAAGCAAGAACCGGTATGGATAGAAGCTTATACTTTAGAGGAACTTAAGGAAGCTTACAAAATACCCCCCGGCGAAGAAGAATTCGACCATCCCGAAACTTGGGAAGAGGAGGGATATTACTATGATTCTCAAAACGGATTATTTTACCTTAGCGAAGATCACTACGGGAAAATCCGGGAATATAAAGAAAAAGACAAAGAAGTCTAACGTCTTTAATACCGGTTATTTATTTCCTACTGGAAAAAGATATAACGGGGTCTCCCCTTCTATTATTCCTGTCGCTTTTGCGATTCCTTTATCGTCAAATGCCCCGATTGCAACTGTTCCAAGTCCAAGCGTTTCCGCTTGCAAGTACAAGTTCTGTCCCGCGTGCCCCGCTTCCATATGAACATACCTTTCCGCTCTCCCCCCATACCTTGCTTTTGTTATACCGTAATCAGCCGCAAATATCACAATCAGCGCGCTTTCTACGGTCGCCGGTTGCATTAGTGCGTTCTCATATATCTCCTTGTTTACATCCCCCCTTCTAACGAGCTGTATTTCATGATCTTTGGGAGAGTAACGATAAACTCCGGGCGTGATATTCTCCACATTACTTACTGCAACGTAGGTTGAAAGGGGGTATAGGGCTCCCGCTGAAGGAGCCGCTCTAAGCTCGTTTGTATCATCGGTTATCCCTTGGGCTGCCCATAAAATTTGGGATACCTCATCAAAACTTACCGATTCACCGGAATAACTTCTTACCGACCTCCTTTGAGAGATCGATTTTTCAAGGGAAATCTCTCCAGTGAAGCGAGGATTTGTTAAGCTTATTCTTGTTGTAGAATTGTTGTCCATATCACTCTCTTTAAAGTCTCCTTTAGTAGCAATTTGATCAATTGTAAAAAGGAGAGTAATTGATAATAATAAAAGAAACGGCAGAATAAAAAACTTACGCATAACACTTTATGGTTAATTATTTTATTCTAACACAAAAAATTTTATTACCAATCCCCGGATTGATGGCTCCAAAGCGTCGCGTAGAGACCGCAATTTTGGATTAATTGGGAGTGAAAACCTTCCTCGATTATTTTACCATTGTCTAAGACTACTATACGGTCAAGTTCCTTAACCGTTGAAAGACGGTGCGCGATAATGAGAGTCGTTTTCTTTTTCATGAGCTCGTGTAAAGCCTCTTTTATAGCGACTTCGCTTACAGTATCAAGAGAGCTTGTTGCCTCGTCAAGGAGAAGTAAGGGAGCATCTTTAAGCATTGCTCTGGCGATCGCTATGCGCTGGCGCTCTCCGCCCGACAGCTTCACTCCTCTTTCACCGACAAGCGTATCGTAACCTTGCGGAAGACTGAGTATGAAATTATGAATTCTCGCTTTTTCCGCCACCCGAAAAATCTCTTCGTCGGATGCGTCAGGTTTTGCATAAGTAATGTTTTCTCTAATGGTTCTATGAAACATGATTGCGTCTTGCGGGACATACGCGATATTATTTCTTAAATCCTGTTGCTTTACATTTCTAATCTCATACCCGTCAATTTTAATGGAGCCTCCTTTGATATCGATAAATCGAAGTAGGATTTTTGTGATGGTTGACTTTCCCGCTCCGGAAGGACCAACAATTCCCACCTTTTCTCCGGGCCTAATAGTTAATGAAAAATTATCCAAAATATGTTCGTTATCTTCTTCATAAGTAAAAGAAACATTTTCGAATTCTATTCTTCCCTCCGAAACGCTGAGAGATTCCGGATTTTTGGGATCTTTGACGCCTTTATCCAAATCAAGTATATCAACCATTTCTTGTGCTCTGGTGAGGTCTTGGAAAAACCTAACTATATGCTGCCCTATACTAAGAAGGCTGCTAAAAATTACAAGAATATAGGACTGAACAAGTACGATGGTTCCCGTAGAAATAGAGCCCTCCACCCAAAGAGTAACCGCGAGCCATATGGCCACGATTTCGAGTATTCCCAAAAGCAACCCTTGTATACCAATCGAAATAGTAGCATAACTCCAAGTCCGCATTCTCTTTTCTTCCTGTTTTTCCGTTTCAATCTCAAAGCGTCTTCTCTCTCTCCCTTCTGCGGAAAACATTTTTACAGCCATAATACTACCCAAGACATCGGCAAATATTCCCGTGACCGAGGAGTCGGTTCTTGCCTCTTCTAAATCGTATTTGATTTGCGGACGAGCCCTCAGCCCGATAACTATTGCGTAAATTATTATCCAGGAAAGAAAAAGCCAGCCGAAAAGAGGTTCGATAAAAAAGAAAACCACTAATATACCGGTAATACGCAGAAAAGAGAAGGTAAAACGGAAGAGAGTTGTATCTACTATTCGGTCAAAGGCATAAATAAATCTTCTTACTTTTGCCGTAATAGAGCCAACAAACTGATCCGCGAAAAAGCTGTAAGAATGTCTTTCCATCTTACGAAAGACATAATTAGTGATATCTCTCATAGAACGAGTCTGGAATCTGATGAGCGAATAATCACCAACCCGAAAGAAGATGTTACTCCCAATTATAAAAAGTGCGATGGCAGCAACTATTCTAAACAATTCGTCGACAACTTTTGCCGGCTCTTCGGTTTCCACAATTATGTCAATGATTTCTCTGTATAAAAGCGGTAACAGGATACTCGTGGTAAGAATCGCTATTCCAAAGGAAATAAAAGCGGCAATACAAAAAAATCTGTGCTTTTTTGCCTCAGACCAGTAGTGCCCAAAAATGTTCTTAACTGAAAACATAAAATTTAATTTATCGGGTTTATTCCCTAAAACAACAAAAAAAGGCCTCATGCATGATGAGGTGTAAATCCGCTTTTATTTTTTATAAGTAATTTACTCCTCTCCCCTTTTTGATAATGGTATATTATATTACTACTTTTTTATTTTGTCAAAAA
>CAYSXL010000002.1:0-34237 GCA_964435025.1 uncultured Candidatus Saccharibacteria bacterium
CAGCTCCGTGTATACCCTTCGGGTGTACAACGGGGTTTTTGTTTACTTTTTTTATAAAGTTTGATACCGTTTTTATAAGTAACTTTATTTAAAAAATATTGCAAACAAAGGTCGTCTTAAGATTAATAATTTTAAAAACTAAAATAATTTTATGAAAAATGCAGTAATAGTAATCGTTATTCTTCTTCTAGCAGTAGGTGGATGGTATCTTTATTCACAGCAAGAAGAAGGAGAACCAGAAGAAGAAATTGAAGAATTAGATACTACTGAAGAGAGAGAAGATAAAGAGGACGAAAACCCTTATACGGAAGCTGAGACTATAATTCCGATAGATGATCGTAACGTTGTGATGCACGAAGACCTCGGATCAGTATTGGAAGAAGTTTTTGAAGAGGAAGCAAAACTTATTGATTCAGGAGATATAACAGTTCTTGCTTATGTAGTAAACAGAGAAATCACTTCTGACGATGCAACTGAGATAAAAGATCTTTTAGCGGAAAAGGGTTACGAAACGGAGAGAACCAGCACTAAAGACGGCTTTTATGACCTCGATGTCTCTATTACCGAAGAGGTGTTGGAAGAAAAATATGATGGAGACTTTGGAGGTAATCCCTATATTCAAGTTTGGACTAACGAAAGAGGAGAAGAAAACGCACAAATGGTTATAGTCAAGGCTCTCTAAAGCCGGGAATACGTCAAAACGGAAATCTTTAATTTTAGATAGCAGGTAAGAGTGATTATTCAGAGATGATGTTGTTGCTATTAGAGACTTACTACAGGAACGAAATGTAAGAGCCCCGACTTTTTTTATTGTCGGGGCTTTTTGTTATATTCTTGGTACGGGGGACATTCAGCGAATGTTTTGGGGTGTGACAATCTTCTACAAAGGTCGTTATAAAAAATAAATTAATTTTATGAACAAGACATTGAAAATAGTACTCATTGTTTTCCTTACTCTGTTTGTTATTGGCGGTGCGACTGTTTATTTGGGTTGAAGGGTTATAGGAGGAGTTACGGAAAAGAGACTGGAAGAGTTTAAAGAGGAAGAGGAGAAAAAACCCTATTATTTAGCGGATGTTTTATTTTATTATGGACGGGACGAAATTTTCACTGTGCTTGTGCTCATCATGATGGTGGTCATGGTCTCCGTTGTGGGAATGAGGAGCTAATAAAGAGAAGGAGAACATAAGAAGAATACCCATAGCAAAAGCTAAAAGGTGCAAGAAAAAACACTTCCTACAACTTAGTTCGTGGAAAGAGTGAGGGATAAGGTCTTGAAGAACTACAATAAAAAAGACACCCGCGGAAATTCCCAAGAATACGGCTTCCAAGGCGGAAAAGAAAGAAAGGAGAAAAAAGCTTCCAATAGAGCCGATCAGAATGGTTCCCGAAACGGCAAGATTAATAAGAATAGCCTTTTTTATGTTGTAGCCTGCTCTTCTTAAAACAAAAAAAATGGATGTTTCTTGTACCAGTTCATGAATAAAGACGCTTACCGTGGTCACGATTCCTAAATATATGTCTACTGAAAAAGCAACTGTAAGAAGCACTCCATCACCGATATTGTGTATTCCGTTACCGGTGAGAATTTTACGTATATCTATGGTCTTTTCCCCTTTTTTTACATTATCGTGCTTATGAGAATGGGGAAGAATCTTAAAGATAAGCCAGATACCGATAGCACCGGCAAAAATCCACAACAATCCGCTACTTATTGTGGGCGAATGAATGATAGCCTCTCTTCCCAACTCGTATGAAACGAAAAGAAACAACCCGGCAGTAAAACTTATTAGTAATCCCAGATTTCTTTCTATAGTTTTTCCGATTATTTTCCAAAAAGAGAGAGCTCCTCCGAAAGCTGCGAGCATCACAATAAAAGAAGCTGTGAATATTTCTAAAAGCATATTATATTTTATTTTAGTATTTTACTTATTTCGGGTATTTTATACTTTTTCTTATACATATCAAGTAGAAGAAATATAAATCAAAAAGAAATCCGAATTTTATTTACAAATCTTTTTATATGTTGTAAAGTTCTGTTAAGGTCATATCTAATACAGCTTTGTGTAGTGTAAAAAACAAATAATGCGGGGTAATAAAGGTACTGTTTACAGTTTTTTCCCAAAGTATTATTATAAATTAAAGGTCTTTATAAAATTATAATTAAATAATTTATGTCCGAGGAAAACAACTTTCAAGAGGAAGATAACGTGGAAGAAGAAAATAGTAACCACGAAGAAGGGCAAGCCGACACCGGAGAAGAAACTAAAGAAGAGAAGGCAGGGGAAAAATCCGAGGGAGTGAATGCAATAGCTATTCTCAGTTATATCGGAATCCTTGTTTTAGTTCCTCTACTTGCCGCTAAAGACGATGAGTTTGCCCAGTATCACGCAAAACAGGGGCTCGTCTTACTCATTGCGGGAGTAGTCGCTATGTTTATAGGAGTGATACCTATTTTAGGGTGGATACTTGCTCCTCTTATTACTTTGGCATGCTTAATTCTTGCCATTCTGGGGATCGTAAACGTCTTAAAAAAACAAAAAAAGGAACTTCCTGTCATCGGGAAGTATGCTAAGCAGTTCAAGATTTAAGTAGACATAGATTAGAATGGAAGAAAAAAAAGGAAACCTTTGTCTTTTTCCGACATGTCCGAAATGTGAGAAGGGGACGCTTTTACCTTTCTCTTACAAGGAAGACGTTTTTGAGAAGTGGAAGTGTTCGAATCCGGAGTGCGGATATGTAATCGAAAAAAGATAACGGAGAAAACGTATATAGTTTTAAACCATGTGTTTATGTAAGGGCACATGGTTTTGCTTTTTGCTTTCTTTGGTTTATGTTATTATGGGCGAAAGAGTGAGTGTGAGGAAAAAGACATGAATTTTAAAAAAACTACAATAGGAATCGCCCTTTTGGCTTTTGTTTCTTTGGGAATAGGCTTTACTCCTGTTTATGCCGGTGAAGAAGTAAAACTGGAGGGATTAAGAGTTCAAAAAGAAAGAGTGGAAAGGATAGGAGAGCTTGCTTTTGTGTTGCTCCAAGAGGCTCAGTTCAAGAGAAGAGGAGATGTGGTGAGAGCTGTAAGAAAATTAAACAACAGTATTGAAAATATCAAAAAACGAGTAGAAGTAAGAATAGAAGAAGAAAAAGAGAAAAACATAGAATTTATAAAGTCTGCAAACAAACCGGAAGAACTCGTAAATTTCTTCTTAAACAACCCTACTTTAAAAAATTTCGAGAGGACGTGTGAAAGATCCAGGGAAGTAAAACTTTTAGTAACCGGAAGCAACGAAACATTGTATGACGAGTGGTATATGTGCCAAGATTACTTAAGAAGTGAAGATAATGCGGAATATATTTTTACCAAACCGAAGGAGGAGCATAAAATAGACCTTGCCGGATTTGACGCAGATGAGATTTCCGAACATAAACTGGCATATAATGAAAAAATAGAGCATATTATTGAAAACCACAATTTTTACGCCTTTAAGAAGCAGAGCTCAAGAGTGTTTGTGGGAGGAAAGTGGATAGAAATAGAAGTTTCCGGAAATAATCCACGGGAATACATTGAGCCGTATCTCGGAAGCGGAAGAAGAAATTATCTTCGGATACTGGGAATTACCGCTCCGAATGAAATGATAGAAGAGCTTAAGGATATATTTAAAAAAATACAATTGGAAGAGGAGATGAGAGAAATTCAGGAAAAATTGGATGAAATGGATTAAATAAGCAGAGCAAAAAATATTATTATACGAGTATTTTCATGGAAAATAAAAGAGATAGCATAGTAGGCTCGATTAAAGAAGCGAGAGAAAAAGGCGTAAAGGAAGAACTGATTTTAAAGGAATGATGTATTGTAAACGAGCCTTTTCTTTCGTATAATGAACCGGAGGCGTAAATTTAAAAATATGTTATAGTAAACTATGCGACTTACGGCAAAGCTTATCCTTATTTTCGTTCTTGTAGGCGTTATCCCGCTCCTTCTTGGGGGGGCGTTTTTGCTTTATTCTTTCGATGCTTATTTAGGAGATATACTCCCACCGGAGAAGTTGGACGGGTCTGCCTCTTTCTTGCAAGAAATAGTGGGAGGGTATATAGCTTTTTCGATAGTTTTGCTTTTGCCGATAACTCTCACCTCTTTCTTTCTCTCCAGAGAAATAACAAGACCTTTAAAAGACATTTCTCTTGCGGCCAAAAAAGTTGCCAGGGGAAATTTTAAAGCCAGAGCCGAGGTTTCGGGAAAAGACGAGTTTGGGGAACTCGCGGAAAATTTTAATAAAATGACAAAAGATTTGGGTACCTTGAGGGAAGATTTGGAAGAAAAGAGGAACATTTTAGAAGTTAAGGTGAAAGCAAGAACAAGAGAACTTGAAGAAATGAACGAGACTCTGGAAAGCCAGGTTAAAGAGAGAACCCGAGAAATGGAGAAAAAACTGGAAGAGTTCGAGAAAATGAGTAAATTGATGGTGGGAAGAGAGCTGAGGATGAAGGAAATGAAAAAGGAACTTAAACAAACAAAAGAAGAACTTGAGAAATTAAAAAAGGAAACGGGGCGAGATGTTTCCGATAAATAATTTTTTCAAATGATACCAAAAAGATTTCTTTTAATTTCCGGGGTAGCCATAGTACTCGTAACCGTGATTCTTGTTGTTATCTTTTCTGAGCAACGTAAGAGGAGTGTGCCAAAACACATCTCCGCGGAAACAGAATCATTTGAGAGCATAGTATTAAATTGGATTGGAAATGAAGATGCAAGCCAGTTTAATGTTTACCGCTCAGAGAATAAGGAGGGGCCCTACGAAAGAGTGGGATTTAGCAAGGAAAACGAGTACGTGGACGATGAATTGCAACCTAATAAAAAATACCACTATAAAATTACGCAGATTGTAAATTTCAGGGAAAGTGATTACAGCTCGAGAGCGAGCGCCGTTACCAGACCCGGAAAGCCTGTGGGTCTCAGGGCTAATGCCGTGGATTTTCAGGAAAGCTTGCAGATGAGAATAGAACTTGTTTGGGATTATTCCGTGGGAGTGGAAGAGTACGGTGTTTATCGCACCGAGGATAAGGACGGGCTTTACGAGAAAATAGCTACTACCACTCAAGATGAGTATATCGATTTCGATTTACATCCCGAGACTACCTATTACTATGTGGTAACTCAAACCGTAGAAGGAAAGGAGAGCGTCTATAGTAATAGAGCGAGCGCGACAACGGGATCCGATTGGGATTGTGGCGATACCATTTCACATGGCGGGAGGAACTATGATACTTTAAAAATAGGAGAGCAGTGTTGGTTTTTGGAGAATATAGATATTACACAGAATGATCTTGAAAGAGATTGCGAAGTAGAGAGGCACTGTTATGACAATAATCTTGTTAATTGTGGTACCTATGGAGGACTTTATGATTTTTCCAGCATAAGCTGTGGAGAGGGTTATGAAGGTATGCAAGGAATTTGCCCTTCCGGATGGAAAATACCTACGGACGAAGATTGGAGAAGCTTGGAGATGGAGATGGGAATGGAAGAGGAACAAACGAAAGGATACGGATTCCGTGGAGGGGAAGAAGGGAGTAAGCTCGCCGGCAGATATGATTTATGGAAAAGTGGAGTCTTGCGGCAAAGCGGATCATTCGCTTCTTCCGGACTGAACATTATCCCGGGAGGGCATCAGCCTGCGTTTAATCTAAGACTTTTTTATGATATTGGAGAGGGAGCCCTACTTTGGTCATCAACTCGCGCGAATGAAGATGAGGCTTGTATGTACTATGAAGATGCCTATGCGGTAAGAGAAATAAGTTCGGATGAGACTGCCATAAAAAAAGATTGCCACCTGGGGGTGGGAACGGCGCAACTTCGTTGCATGAGGGATTACGATAAGTAAAAAATTGTTGCTCTATTAATAATTTTTTGGTAAAGTAAAAGAATTAATTGATTATAAGTTCTAATTCAATGCCTTTCGCATTGCAAAATATATGGAAACAAATATAAGAAAAGCCCTTTATCTTGTGGGAATAGTGGTCGGTGTCACCGCAGTTATGGGCGTTGCCGTGTATTTTTTGTATTCCCAGGTCGAGTATGTTGATCTCATTGACAAGAAAATTGTTATCTCGGAAGCGGACGATACTCTTGAAGTAGTTGATGAAGATGACAATATCGCTTTTAGTTATACTTTATCGGAATGGCGTGATTGGACACAAGACAGGTGGGAGTATCTATTCAAAAGACCGATTGAAGTTGACGGTATAGAACTGAGCCCCCAAAGCTTTGAGCGGTTTACTGCCGCATCTCCTCTTACGGATCCGATAAAGATGGTCTTTGCCGTATCTACCTACGCTATGCCCACAGACGCTTCTCTCTTTTTTACTCTCGATATAAGAAGTAAAGAGCTTAAGTTTGTTGGTGAGAAAAACAAAGGTGTTATCGGAAATGTGATTTGGTCTCCGGAAGGCACCCATTTTGCTTATTTTCTAAATACTGAGGAAGCACCGGGAGAATATCTTACCGTAGACAATATAAAAACATTGGAAAAAGAGTTTGTGCTTGAAGATGAGGATATTCTATTAGCTCTTGGAGTGGAAGAAGAAGAGATAGAAGAGGGAGAAGTTGACTTTGCCCCCGAGTTTCGCAGTATAGAATGGGAAGAAGATGAGGAGAGGCTCATGTTTACCACAAATGCACTGGAAGAGGGAGAAGAGGTTCGGTGGTATATCAATAAAGACGGGACCGATATTGCAGAAAGAGATTAGTTTATGGAAACAGCTCTTTTAATTTACGGCTTATGCCTTCTTCTGCTTATAATTGCTGACGGCATTTGGCTCGGTTTTGTAGTTAAGAATTTCGTCAAAAGACATATAGGGCATTTGATGGGAGAAAAGTTGAGAGTTGGTCCTGTTGTCTTTTTCTACCCTCTTTATGCTCTCGGGATAACCTTTTTGGTTGTTTTTCCGGCATTTAGCGGAAATCTTGAAGTATGGAAAGTGTTTTTATCGGGATGTCTTCTGGGGGTGGTCGCTTACGGAGCTTATGATTTGACCAACTTTGCCACTTTGAAAGGGTGGTCCTTTACCATGACCGTTCTGGATATGGCGTGGGGAACTTTGCTCACGGGGTCGGTAAGCACAATCACTTTTTGTTTAACAGGTATTATTTTAAAAGTAATTTAGATTATGAATAAAAACATTATTGCGTTATTAATTGGAGTTCTCTTAGTAGGCGCTTCTCTTTATATAGTTACATTGGAAGAAGAGGCTGACCCGGGAGAAACTGTAGAAAGTGAAGATGTAGAGAGAGACGATGAAGAAGAAACGGAAGAGGAGCCGGAAACAGGAGTAGAGGGAAGTAATGGAATGGAAACCCTTGTAGGTTGTCTTGAAGAAGAGAATGTGGTTATTTACGGGAGTAAAACTTGTCCTGCTTGCGGGATGCTTGCGGATAGCTTCGGCGGGTATGACATGATCGAACCCATCTATATTGAATGTAGTGAGAATTGGGATGAATGTAGCAAAAATAAAGAAACAGGGTTCGTTCCCGAAATCCAAATAGGTGGCGAACTTCACGAAGGAAGCCGTAATCCGGAAGCTCTTGCCGATGCGGTAGGGTGCAAGGTTTAATTTAAAAAACAAACCACCGGAAGGTGAGGGAGTGCTATAAGGCGCTCTCTTTTTCTTTGGAGGGGTACTCTTGAGTTCCGTTTACGGGATTGGGAGCAAACCCGGGAAGAAGGTATTCGTATATTTTTCTTATTTTAGTGTTGTATATAAGAAAAAGGAGAATTGAAGCGAGTAGAATGGAGAAGAAAATGACAGTGTAGGTTATCTCTTGTATCACCTCCCCTCCCACTAATCCTTTCTGTAGTGGTATAAGAGCAAGTATGGCGGGAGCAAGACCTCTGGGAGCGGTAACAGCCATAACAGCCGTATCAAAACGGGGCGTAGACTTGGGAATACTAAAGAGAATGGCGGGGATCCGAGCCGCAAAAATAAATATTGCGAGAAGAAAACCAAGAAGAAGAAAAGGAATGTTTGTAAAATTAAGAGAGACCCCGATAAAAATAAAGAAAAATATCTTTACCAGAAAAACCGTTTCCGAGAAAAAGGAAAGCTCCCTACTCGAGAGAGGTTGGGGATGAAGTATTTTGTAAATGAAGTAGTTGCGCTCCCTAAGAGAAGTCGCTAAAAAGGGGATATTACCGAGTACGATTCCGAAAACGATTACGGAAATAAGGCCGCTATAGCCGAAGAGTTCCGTTATTCCGTAGATAATAAAAACGAATGCGGGGGTTGCAAACACGGAATTTTGGATATTGTGTACTTTATTGAGTAGAAGCGACCACAAGAAAGCGAAAAAGCCTCCAATGACGGTTGCGGCAAAAAGAGTGATCAAAACGTCGCTTATAACGGCATCTATATGAAAGATACCCACTTCGAGTGAAGCAATAAAGGCAAGCGTAAAAACGATACTAAGGACATCACTCACTCCCGACTCCAAAAAGAGAGTTGTTCTCGACTCGTCTCTTATTTTCAGTTTTTGAACGATGGGAATAACAATGGCGGTTGAATTACTTCCCACGATAGCCCCTATTAAAAAAGAAGGAATAAGAGGAAAGCCTGCGAAGTGGTAAAGTAAATAACCTATCCCGAACATCGTGAGGAAAAAACTCACAAAAGCAAGACTGAAGGTGCCCAGCATTGCCTTTTTAAGCGTAATAAACTTTAATTTAATAGCACCCTCGAAGAGTATTAATACCAAAATGAGCATAACAAGCACATTTCCCGCTTCTCCCAAAAAATCGGGAGAAACAATTCCTAGGAGCGGACCTATAAGAATACCGATACACATGAGAAGCAGTACGTCGGGGATACGAACAAAACTAAAAAGCCATGCAAAAAAATGAGCAAGAAATACGAGAAGGCCGATAAAGATAATAGGTAGTGCAATTTCCATTGAGGGTCATTTTACCACAACTTTTCCCAAACAAAAAGATACGGCTGCGTATTGACAAAAAAATAAAAAAGAATATAAAGAGGGAAGAAAAAAGGAGGGATGAAAAATGGCGTACAAAGAGCAAAAGGTGGAACGCATAAGTAGATATTTCCTTGGAGGAGTACTTGTAGAGGAAAGAGAAAAGAGTGTATATTACATCAGGCGTGTAGATTGTAAATGCGCAAACGATCCCTATCAAAACGGTTGTATTTTCTGTAACGAATTTGTTAGTCCTTACCTCTGTGAGAAATGTGGAAATTACCACTGTAAGTGTGACGGGATAGAAGACATCAAGAGATATAACAAAAGAAGTACCTTCTAGCCGCTTCGGGAGGCTGGTTCTACGTTAAAAGACAAGGAACTTTTTTCCTTGTCTTTTTATTTGGAAACTTCCGTAATAACTGATAGAATTCGCTTAATAATAAATATGAACTTAATTTATCTTTTTATTCTCGCTGTCGTGGCTACCGTTGTTCTACCGATAATGCTTGTGTGGGGGTTTTTTCACTTTACAACAGTAGGATTTGAATATCTTGATATTTCCTTGGGTCTCGGGCTTTTTCTTTTTTTGGTTGTGCTCGTCTTGTCATTTGTTAATATTCCACTTGGGAAAAGAAGGCTCGTAAAGATACATGAACCTCATTTATTGGGTCTTTTCTCCAAGCCTGTCTGGAGAAATCAGGGAATTTCCGTTAATGTCGGAGGAGCCCTCATTCCTCTTTTTGTGGTGGGGTACTTTCTTTCCTATATTCCCGTAGAGCCGGTCCTTATTTCCGCCGGGGTAGTTGCTCTCTTTTCCTTTATAGGTGCCCGTTATATCGAAAAAAAAGGAGTTCTTCTTTCTATTTTTCTGCCGGTTCTTTTTGCGGTATTTTTTGCTCTTCTCCTTTCTCCCGAATATGCCAGAGAAACGGCTTTCAGTTCCGGGGTGCTTGGAGTTTTGTTTGGTGCTGATCTTTTACATTTACCGCAAGCCCTATTAAGGAAGGGCGGAGTGATGGTGATAGGAGGCGCGGGCATATTGGATGGCATTTTTCTTGCCGGAATTATATCCGCTCTTCTTGCGGGAATGAGCATTTGATTGACAAAAAGGTAAAATAGTGTACACTTATTGGTGTAGCGTAGGAATGGAGTCGGTTTCTGCCACCTTATAAAAATTACTTTTAGCTTAATGGAAGGAACAATCAAAACCCTTACCGAGAGAGGCTTTGGTTTCATTGAGAGAGAAGGAGAGGAAGATTTATTTTTCCACTCCAACGATCTCGTTGATACAAGTTTTGACGATCTCAAGGTAGGAGACAAAGTGAGTTTCGAAGTTGCTACCTCTAACAAGGGGCCAAAAGCAGCAGACGTTACTCGCGTCTAAAATGGAGGCCCTCTCGCTTAGTGCTGGGGGGGTTTTCGTTTTGGAGCATTGTAAATAAGAGGGGCTCTGCCCCTTTTTGTTGTTAGAATAAGTAAATTTCAGTATGGCGAAAAAAATAAGAGGAACAGTAACTATCACCGCCAATGGTGCGGGTTATTTGAAAAGTGAAGAAATGGAGGAGGACGTAAAAATAGAACGGATATTTTTGAATACGGCTTTCCATGGTGACGAAGCGGAAGTAGTTCTCTTTCCGAAGAAAAAAGGAGAAAAACAGATGGGAGAGGTTGTTAATATCTTAAAAAGAGCGAGAACAAGATTTGTGGGAGTAGTCGAAAAAAAGGAAAAAAAGAATTTCGCCTTTCTTATTCCCGATGAAAAAAAAATGCACACGGATATTTTTCTTCCCGGAAGTAATGTAAAAAACAAAACAAAGGCTTTGGTAGAAGTAGTGGATTGGGGAGATAAAAAGAAAAATCCGGAAGGCAGAGTGGTAAAGGAAATTGGAAAAAAAGGGGACAACGACGCGGAAATTCACTCCATTGTCTTGGAAAAGGGACTTCCTATAGAGTTTCCCGAAAAAATCGAAAAAGAAGCGAAAAAGTTAAAGAAAAAGGAAGTAAAGAAAGAAAAAAGAAGAGACTTTCGCAATGTTACTACTTTTACCATCGATCCTGAGGATGCCAAAGATTTTGATGACGCACTTTCTGTAAAAGAACTCGGCGGAGAACTTTATGAAATCGGAATACATATTGCCGATGTTTCTTATTATGTCGAAGAAAAAACGGATCTTGATAAAGAAGCAAGAAACAGGGCTTTTTCTATCTATCTTGTTGACAGAACTATTCCCATGCTTCCCGAAGTTCTTTCCAACAACATCTGTAGCTTAAGACCGGAAGAAGACAGGGCGGCATTTTCCGCTGTTTTTAAAGTAAGAAAAGACGGAAGCGTTGTGGAAAGTTGGTTCGGGGAGACCGTTATAAATTCCGATAAAAGGTTTACTTATAAAGAAGCCCAAAAAATATTAGATGAGGAAAAAGGGGTTTTCCACAAGGAGATTTCTTTGCTCGCCGATATAGCGAAAAAATTGAAAAAAAAGAGAACGGACGAAGGAGCTCTTCGCATAGAGGACGATGAGCTGTTCTTCAAACTTGATCACGAGGGGAGGCCATTATCTGTCTTTCGCAAAGAACACTTGTTTACACATACGCTTGTGGAGGAGTTCATGGTTCTCGCCAATAGGCAGGTTGCCGAGAAATTCAATACGCTCTATCGTGTGCACGAGACACCCGATAAAGAAACGATAAATGATCTTACCGCTTTTCTCTCCAATCTCGGATATTACATAAACATAAAGGGGAAGGAAATATCTTCCTCGGAACTGAATGGACTTTTCGAAAAATTAAAAGGAAAAAATGAAGAGTTTTTGGTTAAGTCAACCGTTCTGCGATCCATGGCGAAAGCGGAATATTCGATAAAAAGTAAGCAACACTTTGGGTTGGCGATAGACAAATATATGCACTTTACCTCTCCTATAAGAAGGTATGCCGATCTTCTTATGCACAGGATAATTAAGAAAAAGTTAAAGGGAGAGAAAGTAGATCCCAAGGATTACGAAAAAGTTGCGAGTGAAATATCCCTGCGGGAGCTGGATGTTCTCGACGCGGAAAGAAGCTCCATCGCCTATAAGCAGACAGAATATATGCTCGAAAGAACAGGAGAAAAATTTGAAGCTATTGTTGCCGGGGTTACTAGTTTCGGTATTTTTGTGCAAGAGCTGGAGACAAAGGCAGAAGGAATGGTTTCTATAAGAGACTTGGAAGATGACTATTACGTACTTGATGAAGAGACTTACTCTCTTCTTGGAACCAAAAAAGGAAGACGCTACTCCTTAGGAGATAAAATAAAGGTAAAGCTTGTAGGGGGAAGTATAGAGACAAGGAGGTTGGAATTTGTTTTGGCAAAGTAAAGTTTTGACAAATAACATATTCTGTGATATAGTATAGACACTCTGCTCTATCACAAAAAAATATAACTTTCAGGGAGGGAAAAATTTTGAAAAAAGCAATTGCTTTATTCATTTTGATAGTTCTGTTTTTTCTTGCGTTATCTCCGGAGTGGTCGCTACTTACCTTAGGAGAGAGAATTGCAGCGAACGAAGAAGTAGCCACAATTGTCATTCAAGGACTTTTAGTGTTTTTCGTTGTTTTAAAGATAATTGTTGCCTACATTATTTTTGTGGGAAACGGTAAAAAGAATCACGGGGACAAGGAGTAGAACCTTCTAAAAAAGAGCAGAGAAAAGAGCATGCAAAACGCATGCTCTTTTTACTTTTTATTCCCACTCCTCTATAATTCAAACAATGTTTAAGTTTGAGATAAAAAAGAGAGCGGGCAAAGCGAGAACAGGAGTGCTTCACACTCCCCACGGAGAAATAAAAACTCCGGCATTTGTTCCCGTGGCTACCCGGGGCGCGCTAAAAGGAATGAGCTTTGAGGAAGGAAAGAAGCTGGGAGCGGACATTTTCATGGTAAATACCTTTCATTTTTATTGCAGAAAAGAATACGAAACAGTGTCTAAGGCGGGAGGGCTTCACGATTTTTTAAACATTGATTTTCCGCTCATGACAGATAGCGGAGGATTCCAGGTTTTTAGTTTGGGCGCGGGTTGGGAACAAAGTACGGGCAAAATATTTAAAGAAAAAAAAGGAAAGGAAACAGAAATTAAAGAAAAAAGTAAAAGAGTAAAAATAGAAGAGGATAGGGCGCTTTTTAAATCTCCTTTTGACGGGAGCGAGGTAGAAATTACCCCCGAGAGTTCTATTAAGGCGCAAGAAAGTTTGGGAGCTGATATTATTTTTGCTTTTGACGAGTGTACTTCACCTCTTGCTTCTTATAAGTACCAAAAAAAGTCGCTTGAAAAGACCCACCGATGGGCGGAAAGATGCTTGGAGGCTCACACCTCCAAAAAGCAGGAGATGTTTGGCATTGTGCAAGGGGGAAGATTTGAAGACCTAAGAAAAGAGTCGGCAGAGACTATAGGAGCTTTGCCTTTCTTTGGTTTTGGAATAGGAGGTTCTTTCGGAGATTCTTACGGAGATTCCAAAGAAAACATGTATTCTATGCTTAATCTTGTAACAGACAATCTCCCTTCCGAAAAACCGAGACATTTCTTGGGGATAGGAGAGCCACGGGATATCATAGAGAGCGTAAAAAAAGGAGTGGATCTTTTTGATTGTGTCATCCCCACCCGTTTTGCTCGGCACGGCACGGCGATTACCGGGAAAGGGAGAATCAATGTAAAATCTTCCCGTCACAAAGAAGATAACTCACCCCTTGATGAGAATTGCGTCTGTAATACTTGTACTAATTACAAAAGGAGCTATCTTCATCACCTTGCAAAAAGAAAAGAGATTTACGCCGTGATGCTTCTTATGCACCACAACCTCTTTTTTATTTTTAGGCTGATGGAAGAATTAAGAGAAAAAATAGAAAAAGGGAAACTCTAACCTTTCAACTTTTTGTTCTACTCGTTATCGGAGGGTTTTTTATTAGAAGTAAACTCGCAATCAGGGTATTTGTCACAAGCGTAAAAAAAGGTTCCTTTTTTTGATTTTTTCTTTACTACACTCCCTTCGCTGCATTCCGGGCACTTACCCAAATCACCTTCTTCGGACTTTATACTCTTGCACTCGGGGTAATTACTGCAACCGTAAAACTTCCCGAACTTGCTCTGCTTTAGTTGCATTTTTGCTCCGCACTTATCACAGGTTATCTCTTTTTCTTCCCCGGAATTTTCTTCAGGCAAAGGTTTGGCATTTTTGCACTCGGGAAAGTTTTTACAGGCAATAAATTTTCCGAATCTTCCCATTTTTATTGCCATATCTCCTCCGCATTTGTCGCATTTTTGTTCTACTGTTTCTTCGTTCATAATATCTTCTTTTTTAATTTCTTTTTCTTTTTCTTCTAATTTTTTAGCAAAATCTTCATAAAAATCTTTAATAAGAGTTTGCCACTCTTTTTCACCTTTGGCAACCTCATCCAACCCCTCTTCCATATTGGCGGTAAACTTGAGATTGACTATGGAGGGAAAGTGCTTAGAAAGAAGGTCGCTTACTATTTTCCCTATTTCGGTTGGCTTTAAATGTCTTTTCTCTATTTTTTCTACATAGTTTCGTTGGAGAAGGGTGGAGATAATAGGTGCGTAAGTAGAGGGTCTTCCTATGCCGTGCTTTTCCAGTTTTTTTATCAAAGAGCTTTCGGTGAATCTTGCCGGGGGTTTTGTGAAATGTTCGAAAAGATCTACTTTCTTAAGAGAAGGTTTTTCTTTTTCTTTTATTTCCGGAAGTTCATTTTCTTCAAATTTTATAGGATATATCCGGGTAAATCCGTCAAACTTCAGTGTGGAGCCGGAAGTGGAAAGGGTGTATTCCCCTTTATTTCCTTTGCTTTCAATTTCTATATTCGTATTATAGAAAACCGCTTCGGCCATCAAAGAAGCTATAAAGCGCTGCCAAATTAAGCGGTATAGTTTATTTTCTTCTTCTTTTATGTTTTTGGTATTTTCCGGGGGTAGGAGGGGATCGGAGGGTCTTACCGCCTCGTGTGCTTCCTCTGTTCTTCCTTTCGTCTTAAAGACACGCTCTTTGTAATATTTTTCTCCCAAACTTTCTTTTATGTATTTTTCGCCGCTCTTTTTTGCGTCCTGTGAGACGTGCAAAGAGTCGGTCCTGTGATAGGTTATAAGCCCTTTTTCGTAGAGTGATTGCGCTATTCTCATTGTAAATCCCGAAGGAAAACGCAGTCTCTTAAAGGCCTCCTGTTGCATGGTGCTTGTGGTAAAAGGGGGTAGTGGATTTCTTTTCTTCTCCTTCTTTTCTACCGAGGAAACTTCGAAGCTTCCTTTTCCGAGCTCTTCTTTTATTTCTTCGGCGTTTTCTTTCTTTTTAATTCCCGGGTCGGGTATCTTTTTGCCGTCAATTTTCTTTAAAGTAGCGGAAAAATCGCCTTTTTCACCCTCTAAAACAGCCGTAAGGCTCCAATATTTCTCCACCTTGAAGCTTTCAATCTCTTTTTCCTTATCGGTTATAAGGTGTAGGGCTGCGGACTGTACCCGCCCTGCGGAAAGCCCCTTGGCTACTTTTTTCCAGAGAAAAGGGGAAAGCTTGTACCCTACCAGTCTGTCAAGTGCTCGGCGAGCTTGTTGGGCGCTTACAAGATCCATATTGATCTCGCGGGGATTTTTCGTCGCTTCCTCGACGGCGGATTTTGTTATTTCGTTAAAAGTTATTCTTTTATACTCCTTTATATCCAAAGCGTGCACCAGATGATAAGAGATGGCTTCTCCCTCTCTGTCCGGGTCAGTTCCCAAATAAACCTCGTCGGCTTCTTTTACGGCCTCTTTTAAGGGTTTTATGTTTTTCCTTACTTTTTGAGGAATAACGTATTGGGGTTCGAAATTATTTTCGACATCAATTCCGAGCTTGCTTTTGGGCAGGTCGCGGATATGTCCTCCGGAGGCAAGTACTCTGTATTCCTTCCCGAGGAACTTCTCTAATGTTTTTGTTTTTGTTGGACTTTCTACCAAAACTAAACGCATAATAGGAAAAGCATAACATAAAAAATAAAAAACAAGCAATCTTCCCCTCTGTACACCCGAAGGGTGTACATGTATATCTTGTGTTTACGGCTTTAGTGTAGAGTCTTTGCCTCGTAATTGCGAATTATCCGTCATGAGGTTTGACAAATTTGGAAAATGTAATATAATATAGTTGCTCTTTCGAAAAAGTCTTTTTGGTTTATCTACGAGTGACTCCTTTCCGCGGGCTTTTCTTTGAAGAGACTCGTGGAAAAATAAAATCCCTCCTTTTTTTATAAGAGTCGGTATTCGCAAAGAATGCTTCTTGCTCTCGGGCTGTTATCAGTCTTTGAAGGGCGAGGCTCGTAGATAAACCAAAAGAACTTTTTAAAGAGTGCGAAAAAAATAAATAACAGACCGGACAAGCTTTGTCCGGTCTTTTTTAAATCTTTATTGTTTCCGATTTTAGTCCGGATGTGATTTTCTCTTTCAGTATTTTTGCCGCTTGCTTTTCTACGTCCTCGGTTCTCTCGGGAAGATTTTTTAAGACGGTGCTTAGCGCTTTTCCTTCTTTTGTTCGTACACCGACACGCAGCCGAACAAACTTCTTTGTTTTTATATGGTTTAATATCGACAGGACGCCTTTGTGCCCGGCGCTTCCTCTCTTATAAGAAAACTTTAGAGTTCCGAGAGGAAGATCCGTATCGTCATGTACGACAATCAAGGTTTCCGGATTATCTAAAAATCTTTCCGTAGCTTTTCTTACCGCTTCCCCGGAGCGGTTCATAAAAGTTAAAGGAAAAAGTAACACTACATTTTTTTCATCCACTTTTCCTTTTGCAATAAGAGAGTTCAAGGGATTGTCTTTCTCAAAAGAGGGGAACTCCTCTTCTTCCTTTAAGTGAGAAATGACGCGAAATCCTATGTTGTGCGCCGTCTTTTTATATTTTTCTCCCGGATTACCAAGACCGACGATGAGGTAATCAACATCGCTCGCTTTTTCCTCTTCTTTAAACAATCTCTTTTTTATCTTTGTCCACATATGAATATGACTCACGATTTATAACCTATGATTTCTTTGTTATCGGTTATTTGTCATTGGTTATTTATCCTATTATATCCTTTCTTGATAATTTTGGAAAATTCTGGTAGTATTGCGACGTATGAGAGAGGCAACGAAATTTGTTCTGGAAACGCTAAAGATAGTTTTTTTTGCGCTTCTTATAGTAATTCCTATAAGGTACTTTTTATTTGAACCTTTCATTGTCAGGGGTGCTTCCATGGAGCCGAGTTTTAGTGAGGCGGATTATTTAATCGTGGATCGTATTTCTTACCGTCTTCGTGATCCCCGTAGAGGAGAAGTGATAGTTTTCAGGTATCCGAGAAACCCGCAAAAAAGACACATCAAACGTATCGTGGGTCTTCCCGAAGAAAGAATAACCATTGAAGGAAAGAGCGTCTATATAGGTCCGGGAGAAGAGAGGATGCTTCTTGAGGAGAAATACCTTCCCTCGAATCGTGATTTTGGGGAGGAAGAAATAATACTCGGAGAAGAAGAATATTTCGTAATGGGAGATAACCGTAACTCTTCTGTTGATTCACGCAATTGGGGAGCGCTTTCAAGGGATGACATTATAGGGAGAGCAGTAATTCAAGTTTCACCCTTTGATTATTTCAGGTGGGTGGATAGGCCGGAGTATCAACAAATAGCGGAATAATAGAGCATAAGAGTCGTGATTTTTCAACGCTATGCCTAAAAAATTCAAAACCCCAAGCGGAATGCACGATATTTTCGGTAATTATTATAATTATCTGGAAAAAGTCAGGAATATTGCTTGTAAAACCGCCAAAGACTACGGTTTTGGGGGCATCGAAACACCGATAATAGAAGATACGGAAGTTTTCACCCGCGGGGTCGGAGAGGAAACCGATATTGTGGAAAAGGAGATGTACACTTTTAAAACAAAGGGAAATGATAAGGTTTCTTTGAGGCCCGAGGGCACCGCTCCGGTGATGCGTGCTTACATACAGCACAATCTTTATACCAGTCCCCAGCCGGTCAAGTTTTTTTACTTTGCTCCTTTTTTTAGGTATGAAAGACCGCAGGCGGGAAGATACAGGCAGTTTTGGCAGTTTGGATTGGAGTCTATCGGAAAGGGAGGGCCTATCGTTGACGCGCAAATAATCAAGGCTGTACACAGCATCTTTAAGGAGATGGGTATCGAAACGGTGGTCTCGATAAATAACATGGGAGACGCGAAGTGCCGTGAAGACTTTAAAAAGAGCCTTAAAAAGTACTTAAAGAAAGAAGCATCCTCGCTTTGTAGTGATTGCAAGAGGAGAATGAAGAAAAATCCTTTGCGTGTACTTGATTGTAAGAAATGTGTCAAGATAAAGGAAAATGCGCCTCAAATAGTAGATTATATATGCAAGAAGTGTTGCGAAGACTTTAAAAGTGTTTTAGAATTCCTGGAGGAAGTAGGGGTTCCTTATGATCTTGATCCTTTTTTAGTGCGCGGTTTTGATTATTATACGGGGACTGTTTATGAATTTTTTACAAAGGCAAAGGAAAATGAAGAACCACTTGCACTCGGAGGAGGTGGAAGATATGACGGGCTCAGTACTATGCTTGGAGACGAAGAAAGACCTGCTACCGGCGTAGCAATAGGTATAGAAAGACTTATTCTCGCTATGAAAGAAAACGGGGTTAGCGCCAAAGAGGAAAATCCGCAGGTTTTTATTGCTCAACTCGGTGACTTGGCGAAGAAGAAGTCCCTTAGAATATTTGAAGAACTTAAAGGTGCTAAGGTTTCTGTTGCCGAATCTTTCGGTCAGGATTCTTTAAAGAGTCAAATGAATCGGGCGGACAGGATGGGGGCGCAAATTACCCTTATTATAGGAAAGGAAGAGGCCGCGGAGGACAGAATGATATTGCGTGATATGGACTCCGGAGAACAAGAAAAAATAAAAACGGAGGATGCGGTAAAAGAGGTAAAAAAGAGACTTAATAAAAAATAGAATTGCCCTTAAGGTAAGCAAATTTATTATGAAAGATTGTATCTTTTGCAAAATTGTAAGAAAAGAGATTCCCGCGGATGTGGTTTTAGAAGAAGAGGATATTTTGGTTTTCAGGGACATAAAACCAAAAGCTCCCGTTCATCTTCTTATTATTCCCAAAAAACACATCCCTTCCGTGAACGAGGTAAGTGAGGAAGATGAAAGCCTTCTCGGAAGAATGTTTCTTACTGCAAAGAAAGTCGCCAAGAAGGAGGGAGTGGCGGATTCCGGGTACAAGCTTTCCGTGCATGTGGGAGAAAACGCGGGACAAGAGGTGTTTCATTTACACATTCATTTGATGGGATGGAAACACGTTAACGAATGACAGTTGATAATGATAATCAATACCGGGAAAATACGAAATCCGAAATTAGAAATCCGAAACAAGCACGAAATTAGAAGTTCGAATTTTCCAAACACAAGGTTTGGGATATTGGGACATTCGATATTCGAATTTGTTTAGAATTTCGATATTATAAATTTCTAATTTAAGCAAATTATGGCTTTAGAAGTAAAAAGAAAAGAAAAAGAAAATAATAGTAGCCTAGTACACAGGTTTACTCGTTCTGTTATTCAGAGTGGAATTATCAGAGAGGCGCGTTCAAGACGTTTTCGTGAACGTCCGCTTAGCGACACTGCAAAGAAGAACAAGGCTTTGAGAAAAATGCGTGCCAAAGCGGAATACGAAAGAAAATGGAAGATGGGAGAGATTTAAAAACTTACAAATACTCTCCTTTAGAAGTTTTATGGCACAATGTGTTCCGGTAAAAATTGTTGTCAAAAATTAGGTGGTGAAGATTTCGGTGGAGTAAACAATCTTACCTCTTTTGAAATTGACAGGGAGAAATTGCTGGAAACGGCAAAGAATGTGCTAAAAAACGAAGGCGCAAAAGGAAGGATTGATTTCGCGCTCGTGGGGAAAAAAGAAATAAAAGAGCTTAACAGAACTTACAGGGGTAAAGACCACGCAACGGACGTTCTTTCTTTTTTTTATAATGAAAAAGATTTTTTAGGAGAGGTTGTGCTTTGCCCTCAAAAAATAGAAGAAAATGCGGGAGAGAGTGGATTTAAAAAGGAGCTCTTTCGTGTTGCCGTGCACGGAATACTTCATATTTTAGGGTATGACCACACGAAAAGCGAAAAAGAGGAAAAAGCGATGAAAAAGAGAACGGAAAGCTATATCGAAGAAATTTGAAAATAATTTTTAAAAAGGTAGAATGGTATTAGTATAAAAAATAACCGAATTTTGATAACCGTTTGATAAAAGATCAAACAGGTAATCGGATTTCTTAGAAAGTTGAGTAAGACTCCCACAATTGCCGCTGTAGATGTAGGGACTGGGAATATAAAAGCAATAATTGTCCAGAAACAGCCCGAGGAAGCGGGTTATAAGGTTTTAGGGAAGGCCGAAAATATTGCTTCGGGAGTTCGCAAAGGAGTTGTTAGTAATCCGGATAGAGTGGGGAAAATAATCCAAGAAACGGTAGCCGAAGCAAAGAGAGAGGCCGGACACGAAATAGATGATGTATACGCGAACTTAAATGGAGCGCATATATTTTCTCTCTCCTCCAAGGGGCTTATTTCCGTTTCACGGGCCGACCAAGAGATAGCCCAAGAAGATGTCGACAGAGTGATAGACGCCGCGAAAACGTTCTCACTTCCCGCAAACAAAGAGATTTTGGAGATTATTCCACGGGAATTTATTATTGACAAAGAGAGGGGAATCAAGAGCCCCGTGGGTCTTCACGGTGTAAGGTTGGAAACGGAAATTCTTGCTATTGGAGGATTTGTTTCTTATTCGAGAAACTTAAGCCAGGCGATACTAAACGGTAACTTGCAAGTAGACGATCTTATTATAAGTCCTATTGCCACCGCAAGGGCGATACTCACCGTAGAAGAAAAAGAGCTTGGTGTTTTGGTTGTCGATATTGGTGCCGGGACTACGGAAATATCCGTTTTTGAAGAGGGTGATCTCTTGCATATTGCGGTGCTTCCCGTGGGAACCAATAATGTTCGTAATGATATTGCTATCGGTCTCAGGGTGGATATAGAAACGGCGGAATTTATCAAAAACAAATACGGGGAATCCATTTTGGGAGAAAAGAGCACTAAGAAAGAGAAACTAAAATCTCCTGCAGGAGAGGATGTCGTTTTCAAAAGAGGAGATTTAAAAAAAATAGCCGAACCGAGAATGGCGGAAATATTCGAAGAGATAGAGAAAGAACTCAAGAGAATATCCAGAAACAAACTTCTTCCCGCGGGGATTGTGGTTACGGGAGGAGGGGCAAAAATCCCGGGTATAGTGGATTTTGGTAGAAAAAAACTTGGTCTTCCTTGTCGTGTGGGAACGCCCAGAAGATTTTTCCCACCTGTAGAAGATCCGTCTTTCTCCACGCTTTGCGGTCTTGTTCTCTGCGGTATGGATTTGGAGGAAGAAGAGG
Organism: uncultured Candidatus Saccharibacteria bacterium; assembly: GCA_964435025.1. GTDB lineage: Bacteria > Patescibacteriota > Minisyncoccia > Minisyncoccales > PWPS01 > PWHW01. Next base: position 21,419 of record CAYSXL010000002.1, read on the forward strand.
AGGAGAAATTTAATATTAAAGGAATTTGGGGAAAGATTAAAAAAATATTTAGAATTTTTATACCATGACAAAAGGATTGCCAAAGATAAAGGTGGTCGGTATAGGTGGTTCAGGAGGTAATGCCATCTCCAGGATGGCAGGGTGTGGCATACGCGGGGTGGAACTTATAACTATCAATACGGACTTTCAGGACTTAAAGGACTCCAAAGGAGATGTCAAGATTCGCGTAGGAAAGAAACTTACCGAAGGTTTGGGTACGGGAATGAACCCGGAAATGGGCAAGAAGGCCGCGGAGGAAAACAGGGAAGAAATTGCAAAAGCGCTCAAGGATTCCGATATGGTTTTTTTAACTTGCGGTCTCGGAGGGGGAACGGGGACGGGAGCACTTCCCGTAATAGCCGAGATTGCCAAAGAAACAGGCGCGCTTACCATTGCCGTGGTTACGACACCTTTTTCTTTCGAAGGGAAAGAAAGGAGTAAAGTGGCGCGTAAAGGGTTAAAAGAAGTACAGGATAAAGTCGATACGCTTATCCCTATTTCCAACGACAAGCTTCTCTCTACACTCGACCCCAATGTCTCTTTACTGCAGGCTTTCTGGGAGTGTGACGAAATATTAAGGCAAGCCGTCCAGGGGATATCCGATCTTATAACTCTTCCGGGAATTATCAACATAGATTTTGCGGACGTAAAATCCATCATGAAGAATTCGGGCTCGGCTCTTTTCGGAAAAGGAAAAGCAAAAGGTAAAAAACGGGCGGAAGAGGCTGCGCTTCGCGCGCTCAATCTTCCTTTGGTGGACCTCTCTTGCGAAAATGCGAAGGGCGTGTTATTTAATGTCAATGGAGGTAATGACCTTAGCCTATCGGAAGTCGATGAGATAGCCCAAGTAATTAAAAAGAGAGTTTCCCCGAATGCAAGCATTATTTTCGGAGCGGTAGAAGATGATGACTTAGAAGAAGGGGAGATTAAAGTTACCGTAATCGCTACCGGGTTTTAGAGCACTTTTTTGACGAAAGAGAACTTCTAAGATATGTTCATTTAATGAACATATTATTTTTGCTAATTCATCTAAAGAAAATAGAAAATGATATCCAAGGTTGAAAAAAGAAACGGAGAAATCGTACCTTTTAACAAAGAGAAAATAGAAAAAGCTATTTATAAGGCCGTAACCTTTACCAAAGAGGAAGACGGTGAAAAGGCGGCGGATGTTTCCGACAAAGTATTTGATCTTCTCCTGAGGAGGTTTAGCAGCGAAGAAACCCCGCACGTTGAAGAAATACAGGATATCGTAGAAGAGGTTCTTATCATGGAAGGACTTGTAGAGACCGCTCGCAGCTATATCCTCTACAGAGAAAAAAGAAGGGAAATAAGAGAAACGGTATCGGAATTTGATGAATCTACGGAACTTATTGAAAAGTATATTGGCGAGATCGATTGGCAAATAAAGGAAAATGCCAATATGACCTACTCCCTACAAGGACTGAACCAGTATACGACATCTCATATATCCAAAAAGTACTGGCTTAATAAAATTTATCCCGAAAGAGTAAGAGAAGCGGCAAAAAACCAAGACTTTCATATTCACGACTTAAATTTACTGGCTACCTATACTTTTTTCGGAAGAGAAGTGCTTCCCGTGAAGCTCTCCGGAGAAATCAAGCTTGTTTCTTTCCAGGATCTTTATGAGTTTGTTGATGCAAGGGAAGTTTTGTTAAACGAGAAGGATCAGGCCTTTGCCAAATATCCCGAAGATCTCCGTGTGCTTGACAGAGGGGGATGGACCGAAGTGAAAAGGTTAGTGAAAAAGAAAAAGGAGAGGAAAATGAGATTCCTCAAGTCGGAACAAGGACGAAGTGTGATAGTTACCGATAACCACCCTTTTATTATAAAGGAAGATGAAAAGGGGGAGGAAAAGGAAATAAGAAGCCAAGATGTGAAGAAGGGAGAACACTTGATGGAGAGTGTAAATATTCCAAATCTTGTGGAAAAGGAAGGAATTTTTCAAAAGGATTTCGTATATGTAGCAGAGGAGCTTTTAAGGAGCGGCGTTAATGAATTCTTCTTGGAAGGACTCGACAGAAGGGAATTTATGGAAAAATGGAATGGCAGGACAGATGTGGAAGGGACCGTCAGTGTTTCCAATTCGGCAAACGGAATGGATAACAAGTTGGAGCTTACGGAGAACTTTGGGTATCTTGTGGGAATGTTCATTGCTGAGGGTAGTTATGATCATGAGAGAGTGGTCATTACCACGGGAGAAGCAAAAATCATAGAAAGAATAAGACGAACTTGTCATGAATTTGGTTTGAGATGTTATGAAGGGGACAAGAAAGAAGGAAGTGCGAAGAATATTTCCATCAATTCTGCCACTTTTAAACTTCTATTTGAAAAAGTTTTTTGCATAAAAGGAAAAAGCAAGAACAAAAATATTCCCCCGAATATTCTCAGTTATAATATTGACTTTGCCAAAGGATTAGTAGCGGGGGTCATAGACGGAGACGGCACCGTATCTCCCTTTGATGATTCGCACAAGAATAGCCAGATTCTCATAAGAGTTTCTTCGAGGACTATGCTGGAGCAATTGGCCGTTCTTCTGCAAATCTTTGGCATAGTACCGCGGGACAGAACAGAGGGCCTGGGAAGCAAAAGAGAGTTTAACGGAAGAGGGATAGAACAAAATTACCCTTTGTACGGCTTAAGTTTCTCAAAAAGAGAGAATGTTGATATTCCTTCCTTTAAGTACAGAGGGGGAAGCGTGGCTCGGAAGTCGTGGGGAGCGGATGGTTACGGGTGGAACAAAGTATTAAGCAACGAAGAGACGGAGATATACGAGGAATGGATATACGATATTACTACGGAGTCCGGAACTTTGGTGTGTAATGGTGTTCTGGTTCATAACTGCTGTGGATGGGATCTACAAGACCTTTTGTTGCGCGGTTTTGGCGGGGTATCCTCCAAAGTGGAATCCAAGCCTCCCAAACACCTAAGACCCGCTCTCGGGCAGATAGTAAATTTCTTCTTCACACTCCAGGGAGAATGCTATTCGGAGGATACACAAGTCTTAACAAAAGATGGATGGAAATATTTTTATGAGGTCTCTAAAAAAGACAAGGTTTTTACGCTTAAAAATGAAACGGGAGAAGTGGAGTTGCAAAAACCTGTTAAATTTTACGAGTTTGACCATGAAGGAGAACTTTATAACTTTAAATCCAAAAAACTCGATTTACTGGTTACGCCGAACCATAATATGATTGTGGACCAATACAATCCCGAGCTCTTGAGTGAAAACTATAAGCGCAAGTTTGTAAAAGCGAAGGATTTTAATCCGAGCACACATTTTATTCCCAAGCAAGCTATTTGGAAAGGAAAGAAAGAAGAGTACTTTACTCTTCCCGCTGTGCAAATAATAAAGTACAGCGGATATACCGGAAGGTATAGAAAGGAAAAACTAAAAGAAAAGGAAATACCGATGAGCAAATGGATTCCTTTCTTTGGATTTTGGTTGGCTGAGGGTTGTACGTCTTTGCAAAAAAGAAAAAGGAAGGATAGAAACAAGCCGTACTACGAGTATCAAATAAGAATTACTCAAAATGAAGGAAAAAACGCCGAGGAATTTAAGAGAGTACTTGAAAGATTACCCTTTCCCTATCTAACAAAGAAAGCAGGAAAGAAGCTGGAGTTTTGCATTTGGAGCAAGCAGCTTTTCTCTTATTTACGGAGATTTGGTGCATCGGGAGAAAAATTTGTCCCTGAGGAAATAAAGGGGCTGGAGAAGAATCATCTTTCCTCTCTTTTAGGCTGGATGATGAAAGGGGATGGTTATGAGGGGAATGGAAACATTGAATACTATACGAAAAGCGAGAAGTTAGCAAATGATGTGCAAGAAGTTATTTTGAAAATAGGCCTCACCGCTAATATTTACAGGAAAAACAAGGGAAAATTTTCTTGGTATAAGGTTTGTAATTCCCGAAGCAAGCACTTCAGATTATCAAAGGAAAGTGTAAAAAAGGTGGACTACAAGGGAAAGGTTTATTGTTTAGAGGTACCTAATCATACTCTCTATGTCAGAAGAAACGGACGAGCTTGTTGGTGTGGAAACTCTGCCGGGGCGCAGGCAATGAGTAATTTTGATACTTTTCTCGCGCCTTTCATAAGAAAGGACAACCTTTCCTATAAACAAGTAAAGCAAGCCGTCCAGGAATTCGCCTTTAATTGTATGGTTCCCACTCGTGTAGGATTTCAGTGCCTTTCGGAAGACACAGAGATACTTACTAAAAAAGGGTGGAAGAAACACAACGAAGTCAGAAAAGGGGATATAATAAAAACTTTCAATACGGAGAAAGGAGTTATTGAAGAGAAAAAGATAAAGAAGGTTTTCAGCAGAGAGTACGAAGGAAAGATGTATAACTTGGTAAACAGAGTCCAAGATCAACTTATCTCTCCCGGGCACAGGGTAGTAAGAAAGAAGTTTAATAGTGAAAAGTACTGTCTTGAAGAGATAGAAAAAACAAAGACCCTAAAATCTCCTCAAGCAATACCCGTAGGGGCAAGTAACTTAAACAAGGAAATCGGGCTCAGTGACGAGGAAATTAAACTTGTTGCCTTTGTTCTTTCGGAAGGAAGTTTAGAAAAGAAAGGAAGTTGGAGAAAGGTAATGATTTACCAGTCAAAGAAAAAAAACAAGGAAAAATATGAAGAAATAATATCCTTACTTGATATATTGGGGGTAGATTATACTCTGCAGAAAGGATCTAAGTCACTTGGAGATACTGTTATTCAAATTAAGTTTAACGCCGAAAACTCAAAAAAGGTTCTTCGCCTTTTTGACAGAGACGATAATGTAAAAGTTGTTCCCGAGAGAATATTGGAGATGAGCGGGAGACAAAGCAAGGTGTTTATCGAAACCTACATTAAAGGGGATGGACATGGAAATTGTAAAATTACCGTTTCTGACAAAAAGATACTTGAAGATTTGCAGAGAATTGTTGTAAATGCCGGTTACGGGTTTACGGTGGCAAGCAGAAGGTCTTCAGGGGCGGAAAACAAGACGCTCTACACTTTGAGAATTATAAGGCATAAAGAAACTTATATAAGAGAGATAAAGGAAGTTAATTACAAAGGAATTATCTGGTCGGTTAACACGGAGAATGAAACGGTTGTGGCAAAGAGGAAAGAAAAAGTTTTCATAACCGGGAATACGCCCTTTATAAATATATCTCTTGATGTAAAGGTGCCCGAATTCCTTAAAGATCAACCGGTAATGATAGGAGGTGAACTTCAAAAAGAAACTTACGGGGACTTTCAAAAGGAGATGGATCTCTTTAATAGCGCTTTTTACGAGGTACTTATGGAAGGAGATGCAAAAGGAAGAGTTTTTACCTTTCCTATTCCGACTATTTCTATTGCCAAAGACTTTGACTGGGATAATAAATCTCTCGACAAGATGTGGGAAGCGACGGCAAAGTACGGGATAAACTACTTTTCCAACTTTGTACAATCCGACATGAACCCCGAGGACTTTAGGAGCATGTGTCCTCTCGGAGGAAATGAAAAAGTTTTAATTAAATCAAGCAGAGGTCGTGGAGTAGAGTATTCGCGAATTCGGTGGATCTATGAAGGGAACCATAGTGAAAAAGACTATTGGATTTACAGCAACGGAAAGTTTGTGAAAGGGAAGTTCAACAAGTTTGAAAACCAAGAGATGATCAGGGTGACTTTGTTTAACAATCACAAGATTGAAATGAGCAAGAACCACTTGAACTTTATAATGGAAGATGAAGAATCTAGAGAGAAAGTATTAAAAGGAGAGGAATTGGAAGAGGGAATGTATCTTCCTTATTCTTTAAAATCCTTTGAAGGAAAGGGAGGTAATCGGGAATTGGGATATTTCGTGGGAGCTTATGCCGGAGATGGTAGTTTTGACGGAGAGACCAGTGTAATTTTTTCACTAAACGAGGATCAAAAAGAATCCGTAGCTAAAAAACTGCAGGATATTGCCGAAAAGTATTTTGGAGCTCATTCCTCTCTCCAAAAACAAAACTCCGGAGACTCGCTATTGACGCTTAAAATACATTCCAAGGCGGCGGTTGGTTTCTGTAAAGACTTTGTAAAGGATGAGAAAAGAGAAAAACAATATAGTGCAAGACTTTTCGGTATGAGCAAAGATTTCCGCCAAGGGGTGGTTAAAGGGCATTATGCGACGGACGGAGGAAATAGGAATAGAATTTACACTTCTTCTCATGAAATGGTGGAGACACTGAATATGTTGGCGGCGACACTTGGCACTACCACCGCTGTTTATAAAGATGAAAGAGAGGGAAGATTGGAGAAAGGAGCCAATTATGCCGTTTTGTTCTATCAACTAAACAAAGAAAAGCTGGAAGATTTCTGGTTTAAGAAGAATGAAAAACTATGGATAAAAATTAAATCTATTGAAAGTATTTCCGATTCTGCGGCCTACTGTTTCGAAGTTGAGAATGATGAACCCGTTTTCACTGTCGGTACTACGGGTATATTAACTCACAACTGCAGACTTAGGCTCGATAATAAGGAGCTTATAAAGCGAGGTGGTGGCCTTTTCGGGTCACAACCCCTCACAGGGAGCATTGGCGTAGTTACTATCAACATGCCTCGCATAGGATATCTCTCCAAGACAAGAAAAGAATTTTTCGGCAGATTGGAGGAAATGATGGATATTGCAAAAGAAAGCCTGGAAATAAAAAGAAAAGTTTTGGACAATTTTATAGAAAAAGGCCTTTATCCTTATACGAGGAATTATCTTTCTTCGGTCAAAAAACTCAGAGGATCTTATTTTGGAAACCACTTCTCTACCATAGGTCTTATTGGGATGAACGAAACCACGCTCAACTTTCTTGGAGAAGACATCGGTTCGAAAAAAGGAAGGGCTTTTGCCTTGGAGGTGCTCAATTTTATGAGAGAAAAACTTGTAGCGTACCAAGAGCAAACGGGATATCTCTATAACTTGGAAGCTACTCCCGGAGAAGGAGCTTCCTTTAGGCAAGCGAGAGTGGATAGAGAGAAGTATCCCGATATTATTACCGCGGGCACGAAGGACGCCCCCTACTATACCAATTCCGTGCACCTCCCTGTAAATTACACGGACGACCCCTTTGAAGCATTGGATCTTCAGGATGACCTGCAACAGAGCTTTACGGGCGGAACGGTGTTGCATTTGTTTTTAGGTGAGAGGATAAATACTCCCGAAGCGGCAAAAAACCTTGTAAGAAAAGTTTTTGAAAATTATCACCTTCCTTACATAACCCTTACTCCCACCTTTTCAATTTGCCCGAAATGTGGTTATCTTAAAGGAGAGCAAACTTACTGTCCAAATTGTAAGATTAAAGCGCCTAAAAAAGTAATTAAAAAGTTTAAAGAATAAAAATATGGAAAAAAATATATTTAAAACTAAGGAAAAAGCGCTCGATAAAGGGAAGTGCTTCGACTGTGAGAAAGAGGTCAGCATAAACGAAGAGGAAATAGAAAACGGCTCTTTACTGGTATACGAAGATGGAGGAGAGGATGTTTTTGTTTTGAAATGCGATGATTGCCTAAAAAATAGCGAAGAGATATCCGAATATCAAAGATGTGAAATATACTCTCGTATTGTCGGATACCTCCGTCCCGTAAATCAATGGAATGCCGGAAAAAGGCAGGAATACAGCGAAAGAAAGGAGTATAAAGTTCCCGAAAAATAGTATCCGTGAAAATAGGAGGCCTACAAAAGTTTACTCTTATCGATTATCCGGAGAAGATTGCTTGCACGGTTTTCTTGTCGGGATGTAATTTTAGGTGTCCTTGGTGTTATTCTCCGGAACTTGTTCTTCCCGAGGAGATAGAAAGAAATCGGGGAATTGATAAAGAGGACTTTTTCTCTTTTCTGAGAAAAAGAAAAGGAAGACTGGAAGGGGTGGTAATTTGCGGAGGGGAGCCGACAATCCACAAAGACCTTTTCCCGTTTATAAAAGAAATAAGAAAAGAAGGTTTTCCGGTTAAAATCGATACGAACGGCTCTTATCCGGAAGTACTGGAAGAGCTTATAAAAGAGAGTCTTATTGATTATATTGCTATGGATGTAAAGCTTTCTCCCGAGAATTACGGCAAGATTACGGGGGAGGAAAATTATGCGGGGAAAATAAAAAAAAGCATAAAACTCTTATTGGAGGATAGAGTCAATTATGAATTTAGGACAACGCTTGTTCCCGGGGTCCATGATATAAAAGAGGTTAAAGAGATAGGAGAAGAGATAAAAGGGGCAAAAAGATATTTTCTGCAAAACTTTTTACCCGAAAAGAATATGGAAAAGAGTTTTCTTAAAGAAAAGCCCTTTACCAAAGAAGAGCTTGAAGAGTTTAAAAAAGCGGCAAATCCTTTCGTAAAAATGTGCGAAATAAGATAAAAATCTCCCGAATAGCGTTATTTACTCTCCTATCTTTTATTTTAGGAATATTTTTTGCCCCGATAAGTATTATCTCGGGTCTTTTTTTTGTCTCTCTTTTTTATATCTTTCTCAAAGATCGCACAGTTACCGTTTTTTGTCTGGTTTTTTTCCTTGCGGGCTCATTTTATTTTTTAAATAGCTTTTATCAGATTCCGTCTTCTTTAGAATCTCCTGTAATCGGGAAAATTACGGAAGAACCTCTCTATAAAGAAAATAGTGCGAGGATTGTATTAGAGCGCAAGGAAGGGAAGATGCTCTTATATACGGATACTCTTGTAGCTTACGAATACGGGGATGTGCTTATGGTGGACGGGGATTTTGTAAGCCCGGAGAAGGGTTCTTATGCAAATTATTTAATGAAAGAGGGGATTTATCACACCTCCTTTTATCCTGAAATGGAGAAAATAGGAAGTGAGCGAAATTTCTTTAATAAAGCGTTGCAAAATTTCAGAGGTGGCTTAAAAAACACAATAAGAAAAGCAGTTCCCGCTCCGGAATCCTTTTTACTTGAAGCGGTTGTGCTCGGAGACCGAAGCTCTTTCCCTTCCGAGCTTGATGAGATGCTTAGCATTTCCGGAACGCGTCATATTACCGCTATATCGGGGATGCACATAATTATTATATCTTCCGCTCTTTTCTTTTTATTTTCTTTTCTTGGGGTTTTGAGAAGACACGCCGCGCTTTTATCTCTGTTTTGTATTTTTCTTTTTGTAATTTTTATCGGAGCTCCGGCTTCGGCAGTGAGGGCGGGAGTCATGGGAGGGTTGTTGCTTCTTTCCTATTTTTATTTTCGTGAAACAGTGTCAAAGCGTTTGATAGTTTTTGCCGCGGCTGTGATGCTTGCTTTCAACCCTTTCCTTTTGCATTTTGATCTCGGATTTCAGCTTTCTTTCTTGGCGGTAACAGGTATTGCTTTTTTACAGGGACCGGTAAAAGCGCTTTTATGCGGTAATGATTTTTTAAGAAAAAAAGAAAAATTGGCCGATATTTTGGCGGTTACGTTATCGGCGCAACTGTTTGTTTTTCCTCTTATTTTATACAATTTCGGCCACATTCCTCTTTTTTCCGTTTTTACCAATATCCTTATTGTCCCGCTTCTTCCTTTTGTTATGGTATTCGGATTTCTTACCGCTCTTACCGGGGCTTTTATTTTTTCTTTCCCCGCATATCTTCTGCTTTCTTTTATCCTCTTGGTGGTAGAAACGGTGGCAGGGCTTCCTTTTGCGGCAGTTTACCTGGAAAAAGTCCCTCTTTATTTCGTAATTTTTCTTTACGGGCTGATAATTTACAAGACACTACAACTCTCAAACACTCTTCCTTTTTTTCGAAAAGCTAACACCGAAAGCGGTTTTTAGCTAAATAGGTTGAATATTATTGAGTTTTGAGTATAATAAAGAAGCTGACAAAGGTCGCAAGAGGAAATACAAATAAATATATAATTTTTATTATGACTGAAGGATACTGTGTAAAGTGTAAGGCAAAACAAGAAATGAAAGATGAGAAGGAAGTAGAAATGAAAGGAAAAGGGGGAATGAAGAGGAGAGCGCTTAAAGGGGAATGCCCTAAGTGCGCGACAAAGATGTTTAGGATTCTTGGTAAATCAGACTAAGCCTCACCTTTCCTTTAAGACCACCGACCCACAAAGCTCGGTGGTTTTAAAATTTCAAAATGAAAAAGAGTAAATTATTTTGGGCATTATTTTTTCTTCTCTTTCTAAATTTCCTTTCGTGGAATTTTCTTCTTTCACTCCAAGACAAAAAAGCGGAAGTTGTTTTCTTTGATGTGGGGCAAGGTGACGCCGTATTTATAAAAACCCCCCAAGGACACCATATTTTGATAGACGGGGGACCGGGAGATAAAATACTTGAACATATCGGAAAGGAGCTTTCTTTTTTGGAAGATAAGATAGATTTACTTATTTTAACCCATCCTCACTATGACCACCTTTCGGGACTTATGGAAATACTTCAGATTTACGATGTAGAGAACATTATGTGTACGGGGGTTGAGGGAGAAAGTGATATCGCGAAAGAGTGGAGAGAAATAGCAAAAGAGAGAGGGTATATAGAAGCGATAGCAGGAAAGAGAGTTTTTGCGAAAAACTTCTCTCTTGAAATAGTCTATCCCGAGGAAAGTTTAGAAGGGGAAACGGTAAGCGACCTTAACACGGCATCGGTTATCTCTTATCTTGCGATGGACGGGAGAAGTTTTCTTTTTACGGGTGATGCGTATGCCTCTCAGGAGAAGGAAGTACTCTCTTCTTATAATATTCCCGAAGTAGATGTACTTAAAGTAGGTCATCACGGTTCAAAAACCTCTACCTCAAGCGAATTTATTTCCGCCCTAAGTCCTTCCTACGGAGTAATAATGGCGGGAGAGGGTAATCGCCACGGGCATCCGCACGAAGCAACTATTCAAACGCTCGAAAAACACAATGTGGAAGTGCTTCGTACTAACGAGCATGGAAATATTCGTTTTGTGTATTAGGTATTTTTTTTCTTTTGTAATATAATGGTGGAGTTATAAATTTAGATATATAAAAAAATGGAAGAACAAAACAAAAAAGATCTTTCTCAAATTCCCGATACGGAGCTTCCTCCGTCAAAAGAAGATTTCAGGGAGACTTTCCAATGGAGAATATTTCGTATTATGGCGGAGTTTGTCGAAGGATTTCAATTCGTTACCGACTTTGAAAAACCAATAGCGATTTTCGGTTCCAGCAGCTTTAAGGAGGATAGCCCCGATTACCAAAAAGCGAGAAGACTCGGCAACCTCTTGGCAAAAGAAGGTTTTACCGCGATTACCGGAGGAGGACCGGGAATAATGGAAGCGGCAAACAGAGGAGCTTATGAAGAAGGAGGGGAGTCCGTGGGCGTTAATATTCAGATAGAGGACGGGGAGAGAGCAAACAAATACTTAAAAAAATCCATCGGTTTCTATTATTTCTTTACAAGAAAAGTGATGCTTTCTTTCGGTTCTTCCGGATATGTGTTTTTTCCCGGAGGATACGGAACACTCGATGAGTTCTTCGAAATGATTACACTTATCCAGACCAAGAAAATTTCTCAGGACGTTGTTGTAGTGGCCGTGGATAAGGAGTTTTGGGAGCCGCTTTTCTCTTGGTTAAGAAGTACCGTCTGTCAAAAATATAAAGCGATAAAAGAAGAAAATCTTGATATCTTCAAGCTTGTAGACACTCCCGAAGAGGCGCTTGAAATAATAAAAGAGAATTTTGAAAGTAAAGATAAAAAATAATAGTTTAGAAAATATGAAAGACGTAGAATTTCCCATTTTCAAAACCAAACTCGAAAACGACCGCAAGTTTGATCTTTCCGACCCCAAAGAGAGAGAGGACTATTTTAAGTTTAAAGCGGGAAAAGAAATAGAGGAAATAAAGGAGTACTTAAAAGAAAGTGCTTTTATAATCTATCTTTTGGGGAAAAAGAGTGCCGGAAAGGGGACGTACTCCAAAATGCTTTCCGAGGTTGTTGATCCGGAAAAAATAGATCACTTTTCCATTGGAGATATGGTAAGAACAGTGGATAAAGAACTTCAGGACGAGGAAAAAACAAAAGAGCTTACGGAGTTTTTGGAAAAGAACTACCGCGGATGGAGTTCGATGGAGGAAATAATGGAGCTTCTTAAGGGACGAAGCACCAAAAAGCTCATTCCTACGGACCTTATTCTTACGCTGGTAAAAAGGGAGATAGCAAAAAGAGGAAGAAAAGTTATTTTTATTGACGGATTTCCCCGTGACATGGACCAGATTTCCTACTCTCTCTTTTTTAGGGATCTTATCGGATATCGTGATGATGCCGACTTTTTTGCTCTCATCGATGTTCCCGAACAAGTTATAGACGAGAGAATAAAATGGAGGAAGATATGTCCAAAATGTGACACTTCCCGAAACCTTAAGCTTTTACCCACTTCCCAAATAGATTATGACAAGGAAAAAGGAGAGTTTCACTTGCTTTGTGACAGTCCGGGGTGTGAAGGGGGCAGAATGATAAGAAAAGAAGGTGATGAAGCCGGGATTGCGCCCATAAAAGAAAGGATTGAAATGGACGAAAAACTTATAAAACAAGCCTTTGAACTTTACGGTGTTCCCAAAATACTTCTCCGCAACTCTGTTCCTGTGGATAAAGCGGAAGAATACGTCTCCGAATACGAACTCACTCCTGAATACAACTACAAATGGAACGAAAAAGAGGGTAAGGTTGAAATAGAAGAAACTCCCTGGACGATAAAAGACGATAATGGAGTAGAAAGTTATAGCTTAATGGCGCCTCCCGTTGTAGTTTCATTTATAAAGCAACTTGCAGATGTACTAAAAAGGGCGTAGGAATTGTCGGGTGTATTAT
>CAYSXL010000003.1:0-13591 GCA_964435025.1 uncultured Candidatus Saccharibacteria bacterium
TCAATACAATTCGGAGAATTTCCGAATGTTATTATAACGGGGTGGACCCAGCCGGACTTGAACCGGCGGCCTTTTGCGTGCCACGCAAACGCTCTGGCCAACTGAGCTATGGGCCCGGTAAAAGCCATTGATTATTATCACACGCCGGTTATTATACCACCCTTATCCTTTACTATCAACTGCCTTTTCCGGGGGGCTAAAAAGTTAAACTCTATCTCTATCTTCTCTTCGGGTAGAATATTTCTCGCTTTTTCCCCCCATTCAATAACCACCACATTGTTTTTGTCTTTACTGATTTCCTTTAGTCCGAGCTCCAGAAGATCTTCTTCTCCTACTCTGTAGGCATCAAAGTGATAGAGCACTTTTCCTTTTTTTGCTTTATATTTTTTGTATATAACAAACGTCGGGCTGGTGATGTCCTCCTTTATACCGAGGCCCTTCGCTAATCCTTGAACAAAAGTTGTTTTCCCTCCACCCAGATTTCCGGTTAAAGAAAAAACAAAAGGTCCCTCTTTTTTAAGAACTTTTTTTGCAACAGCGTTTGCTCTCTTTTTTGTTTCACTTGAAGACTCGGACAACATCATAGCGAATTGACTAACAGGTTAAATTAAGATAGATTGGAAGCGATTAAGTAAATAATATCTTTTATGCCCGAAAATTCCAAGAACATAATGGGAGAAGTGGAAATTCCTCACGAAATAGTTAAAGAAGGAGAGAGAGAGCTTGACAATCTTCCCTCTATTAAAAAGCGAATAGAAAAGAGTATAGATGAAGATATCTCCAAAGCCTTGGAGATCGTACTTATAGGCGCTCTTTTTGTCAAAGCATCCGATATTCATATAGAACCTGAAGAAGAAGGCTCAAAAGTACGTATGCGACTGGATGGAATTCTTCATGACGTAACCAATCTTGATAATAGCGTCACACGTAAGATAACATCGAGAATCAAGTTGCTTGCAAAAGTCAAACTCAATGTGGAAGACAGGCCCCAAGATGGGAGATTTACTATTGTCATTCCTTTCAAAGAAGACTCCCTTTCCGTCGAAGTAAGAATGTCTTCTCTCCCTTCCGAGTACGGAGAAACCGTTGTTCTAAGACTACTCGACCCAAGAAAACTCATCGCTATCAAAGATCTCGGACTAAGAAAGGATCTTTTTCATGTCTTTAAGAGAGAAATAGAAAAGCCCAACGGAATGGTGATTGTTACCGGTCCTACCGGGTCGGGTAAGACAACTACCCTTTACGCTTTTCTTAAAACAATAAACAAGCCGGGAGTGAAGACAATAACCATCGAGAACCCCGTAGAATATCATCTGGAAGGAATATCTCAGACCGAAGTTAATCCGGAAAGAGGATATGATTTTGCAAACGGACTGAGGGCTATTGTTAGGCAGGATCCGGATGTGATTCTTGTGGGTGAAATAAGAGATTTGGAGACGGCTCAAATAGGAATGCAGGCGGCACTCACCGGCCACCTTGTTTTTTCCACGCTTCACACCAATGATGCTCCCGGCGCAATAGCGCGACTTGTTGCCCTCGGAGAAAAAGCCGTAAATATTACCCCCGCTATAAATATGGTTATTGCACAGAGGCTTGTAAGAACCATTTGTCCCGGCTGCGTAAAATATGAAAAACTGGACGCCGACTCATTCGCAAGAATTAAAGAAGACCTTAAAACTGTCAAGGAGGATGTCTTTAAAATTCCCTCATCTTCTCCCAATGTTCCCCAGCCCGTGGGTTGTAAGGAGTGTAATTTTACCGGTTATAGAGGAAGAATTGGTATTTTTGAGGCCTTTATTATAGACGAAGAAATGGAAGAACATCTTTTTAAATCTCCTTCCACCTCGGAAACAAGGAAGAAGGCGATAGAGAAAGGAATGGTGACCATACGACAAGACGGTCTCATTAAAGTACTTAAAAGAGAGACTACATTAGAAGAAATTGATCGTGTAACTTAAATGCCTAAAAATAAAGACATTTCTCCCTCCCCAAAAGAAGAGGATAGGACTCTTGACCTCGCTCTTCGGCCTCAAAAATTCACAGAATATATCGGGCAAGAAAATATCAAGAATAATATTCGTGTTATTATAGAGGCCGCTAAAAAAAGAAAAGACCCTTGTATCGAACATCTTTTGTTCTACGGAGGCTCCGGACTGGGGAAGACTACCCTTTCTTACCTCGTTGCCAAAGAGATGGGTGTGGGTATAAGAACGGTTGCCGGGCCTTCAATAAAAAAGATGGGGGATTTGGCCGCCATTCTCACCAACCTTCGAGAGGGTGATGTCCTTTTTATTGACGAATTGCACCGCATGAACCGTGTTTGTGAAGAAATAATTTATCCGGCAATGGAAGAGTTTCGCTTAAACCTTATTATCGGAAAAGGGCCTATGGCACGTACAATGAATTTAAAGGTTCCGCGCTTTACTCTTGTCGGCGCAACAACACGCCTCGCTCTTCTTTCTTCCCCCTTAAGGAGCCGCTTCGGAGCCACATTTCGTGTCGATTCTTACAGCACCAAAGAAATAGGAGAGATTATTAAGAGGTCGGCAGCACTCCTTAATTTAAAAATAGAAAAGGAAGCAATAATGGCCATTGCCTCTCGTTCAAGGTTTAATCCCCGGGTTGCCAACAGATTATTAAAAAGAGTTCGCGATTTCTCAGAAGTTGAGGGGAATAAAGTAATTAAAAAAGAAGAAACCGAAAAGTCTCTCTCTTTTCTCGACGTTGATACTATGGGTCTTGAACCGGGAGATAAAAAAATTCTTGAGATTTTACTCGACAAATTTGACGGCGGCCCGGCAGGATTACAATCACTTGCGGCATCAGCGGCCGAAGAAGAAGAAACTATTATAGAAATATATGAGCCCTACCTCATGCAAATAGGTTTTCTTAAAAGAACTCCTCGTGGAAGAATTGCCACTCCCGCAGCAAAAAAATATTTAGAAAACCAAAACAATGGCCGGACATAGTCATTTTAAAAATATAAAAAGAAAGAAAGAAGCGGAAGACCGTAAAAAAGCTATGGCTTTCTCCCGTTTTTCGCGTCTTATTATTTCCAGTGTCCGCGAGAAAGGAAAAGACCCCGAATCAAATCCTTCTCTAAAAACCGTTATAGAAAAGGCTAAAGAAGCGGACATGCCCAAAGAGAATATCGAAAAAGCAATAAAAAGAGGAGCGGGGGAGGGAGAAGAGGGTCGGTTGGAAGAGTTCCTCGTTGAAGCCTACGGACCAGAAGGTGTCGCTTTTATTGTCAAAGGATATACCGATAACAAAAATAGAAACCTGGGGGAAATAAAGGATGTTCTCAAAAAACACAACGGAAAGATTGCGGACCCGGGATCCGTGAAGTGGCTTTTTGATGTTGTAGGTGTTCTGGAAGTAGAGAAAGGAGATGAATCCACTCTTCTTTCTTTAATAGAGGCGGGAATAGACGACTTTAGAGAAAAAGAAGATTTTATTATATTATATACTCCCCCGAAAGAGACAGAAGAAATCAAGAAAAAATTAATCGCGAAAAACATCAGAGTAACTTCCGCCTTTTTAGGTTTTAAGCCTAAAAACCCCTTTCCCTCTCCCTTTAACAAGCATATAAGTCTCTGCGAAGATCTTCTTTCGTGTGAAAATGTGGAGGAAGTTTACTTTAATACAACATAATGATTTCTTTAGGTATAGATCCCGGAATCGCAACGACGGGATACGGGATAATAAAAAACGGTACTGACTCTTTTTCTTGTCTGGATTACGGCACAATCAAGACCCATAAAGAATCATCTTCTTCCCGACGTCTTTATATTTTAAAAAAGGAAATATCCTTGCTGATAAAAAAATATTCTCCTGACACCGTCGCTATAGAGAAAGTTTATTTTTTTAAGAACTTAAAAACCGCTCTTCCCGTAAGTCAAGCAAAAGGGGTTATTATGGTAGCGGTAGAAGAGGCGGGTATTTCCCTTCAAGAGTTTACTCCGCTTGAAGTAAAACAAGGTGTAACGGGATACGGAAAGGCGGAAAAAGAACAAGTCCAAAGAATGATTCAATCTATACTGAATTTAAAAGAAAAACCGCATCCGGATGATGCGGCAGATGCACTGGGTGTCGCAATATGCGGAATAAATAAACTTACTTCACTTTTCTGAATTTCCTTTTCCCCAGTGATATTATTGTGCCCTTTTTTATTTTAATTTTCTTTCCGGGTTCCTCGATTACTTCGCCGTCCACCTTCACACCTTTTTGTTTTATAAGTCTTTTCCCTTCCCCGCGAGAAGATGCCAGCTCTGTTTTGCAAAGTAAATCCAAAACATTGAGCTCTCCTTTTTTGAGATAAACCTCCTCTATTTTCTCGGGAGTTTGTTTTTGAGAAAATACTTTCTTGAAGTTATCTTGAGCTTTTTCCGCCTTTTTCTCCGAATGATAAAATCTTACTATCTCGAAAGCGAGCCTCATTTTATAATCTCTCGGATTAGCCCCTTTTTTAATTTCTTTCTCATACTCTCTTACCTTTTCCATTTCAACTCTGGTTACTAAAATAAAATATCTTATTATAAGCTCGTCCTTTAGCGCCATCACCTTTCCGTACATCTCTTCGGGGGGGTCTGTTAGATTGATTGTATTCCCCCAACTCGAGCTCATTTTTTTTCCGTCGAGACCTTCTATTAGCGGATTGGTAAGTATATCTTGGGGTCTTTTTTTGTAGTAACGTTGCATTTCTCTTCCCGTAAGCAGATTAAAACGTTGGTCCGTTCCCCCAAGCTCTACGTCCGCCCGAACAGCCACCGAGTCATACCCCTGCATTAAGGGATAGATTAACTCTCTAAGAGAAACCCTTTTTCCTCCTGATAATCGCTTTTTTATATTCTCCCTTGCAATAAACTCATTTAAAGAAAAAATATCGGCTTGCCTTGCTATATCGGCATAGCTTAGTTTGGAAAGCCACTTACTATTGTAATAAACATCGCATTTTTCTATATCTATTATTTTCCCTGCTTGTTTTATATAATTTTTGAGATTTTTCTTTACTTCCTTTTCGCTAAGCATAGGTCTTTCGCTTTCCTTATCCGAAGTGTCACCAATCACCCCCGTAAAATCGCCCACTATAAACACAACCTTATGGCCGGAGTCTTGAAAATCCTTTAATTTTAAAAGGGGAATCGATCTTCCTATGTGAATATTGGGACTTGTGGGGTCTATTCCCAACTTAATCCTTAGTTTTTTCCCTGAAGAAAGCTTTTTTTTCAAGTCTTTTTTATCTATTACTTCTTCCACCCCCCTTTCCAATATATTTTTAATCTTATTTTCTTTCATATAAACTCTAATTAGCTTCTTTGGTCAATTATATAACAGTTTGAAAATTAGGCAATTTTAATGTAAAATAGGTGGCATGGCAAAAAAGCAAAAAACAAATTTAAAAAAGAAGCTGGTCTCGGTCTTCTATTTTACCACCGTAGTTTTTCTTTCCTGTGTTCTTATTTCCCTTCTTCTTTTTATATACTTTGCCAAAGACCTCCCAAGGCCGGAAAGATATGATGACAGGCCCATCGATAAACCCACTAAAATATATGACAGAAGTGGAGAGAATGTTCTTTATTCCATATACGGAGAAGAAAAAAGAGAAGTAATAGAATTATCTTCTCTTCCCGATCACTTCACCGATGCCCTACTCACCGCGGAAGACTCTAATTTTTACGAGCACTTTGGAATAGATTTGCAAGGAATTACCCGTTCGGTATTACTTAATTTTCAAGCAAGAAGAGCGGTAGCGGGAGGATCGACAATATCCCAACAATTCGTTCGTTCCGCTCTTCTTACTACAGAGAGAAGAGTTATAAGAAAGGTAAGAGAAATTATTCTCACTTTGGAGCTCGAAAGGAGATACGAAAAAGACGAAATACTCGAGTTCTATCTTAATCAAATTCCTTTCGGCTCTAACGCTTACGGGGTAGAATCGGCATCGCAAACTTATTTCAATAAACAATCCTCCGAGCTTACCATTGCCGAATCGGCAACTCTCGTTTCCTTAATCCCCGCCCCCAGTCATTTATCCCCTTTCGGAAATAATGTAGAAGAATTACTGAGAAGGAAAAATAATCTTCTAGATAGAATGTTTAGTAGAGGATTAATTACAAAAGAAGAATATGAAGGGGCCAAAGAAGAAAATATTGTCTTTCATCTCTCTCGCGATTATCTCCGTGCTCCTCACTTTGTAATACATATAAAAAACACTTTAAACAAAAAGTACGGTGAAGATTTCTTAGAAGAAAAAGGTCTTCAGGTTTATACAACTATAGATTTTGAGTTACAAAAAAGGGCGGAGGAAATAATAAAAGAAAAAGTTGCCTCCAATTATCACTACAATGCCCATAATGCCACAATGGTTGTTAATGATCCCCACACCGGAGAAATATTGGCTATGGTCGGTTCGGCGGATTATTTTAAAGAGCCTTATCCCGAAGGTTGTACGCCGGGAGTTAATTGCCAATTTGACCCCTTTACAAACGTTACTACAAGAAACAGACAACCGGGATCAGCCTTTAAACCTTTTGTATACGCCACCGCTTTTCAGAAAGGTTATGATGATAAAACAGTAGTAGAAGATGAAAAAACCAATTTTGGAACCTCCGCCAATCCCTACATCCCCAGAAACTACGACGGTATATTTAGAGGAGAAGTAACGCTAAGAGAATCTCTTGCCCAATCACTCAACGTTCCTTCTGTAAAAGTTTTAAAAGAATATGCCGGCCTGGAAGAAAGTATAAAAAATGCGAGAGATTTCGGAATTGAACTTCCTCGCCCCGCTTCCTTCTACGGATTACCTTTAGTGCTCGGGGGTGGTGATGTAAAACTATTGGAAATCGCTTCCGCTTATGGAGTCTTCGCTACTAACGGATATAGAAACCCTCCCGTTTTTATTTCTAAAATTGAAGATGAGGATGGTGTTATTATCGAAAAAAGCGAGAACAGCCCTCGGAGAGTATTAAATCGTGATGTTGCAAAAAAAATAACAGATATATTATCCGATAACAACGCTCGCGCTCCCGTCTTCGGACAACATTCCGCCCTTTATTTTCCGGGGGAAGAAGTGGCGGTAAAAACGGGAAGTACACAAAGCTTTCGCGACGCTTGGTGTATCGGCTATACATCTTCGATGGTGGTGGGAGTATGGGTGGGTAATAATGATAATACCCCAATGCACAATGCTCCCGGTGTCAATGTCGCTGCACCTATTTGGAGAGCGTTTATGGAAGAAGCAATCTAGAAATCAATTTTTGATGGGCATTACAACGTAAAGAAAATCATTCTTTCCTACGGGTTTAAGCGCTCCGGGGTCGGAACTTCCATTTGTCTCTAAAATAACCTCCGAACTTTTAATATTATTTAATCCGTCCAAAAGAAAACGGTAATTAAAAGATATATCCACCTTCTCTCCCTCGGCCCTCCCTTCGATTTTCGATTTATAAGTGCCAAGATCGGAGTTGCTGCTTTTTATTTCCATTTCTCCCTTTTCACAATCAATACTTAAATTAACTTCATTAACTTTTCCCGTAAAAACACTTGCTGCTTTTATTTTATTTAATAATTCTTCTTTCTTTAGAATTATTTGTGTTTTAAAGTCATCGGGTATAATACTCTCATAATCAGGATAATTACCTTCAATTATTTTTGAAGTGAGTTCTATATAAGGATGATCAAACTCATCCATATTTACTTTAAAGAGAATCTGATTGTCACCAAAAACAATATCTACATCCTTGCTAACTTCTTTAAAAATATTAATAAATTCTCTCGCTGTCTTTTGAGGAATTATAAAAGAAAAGTCTTTTTTATTTTCTTTTTTAAATAATATCTTTCTTTCCGCAAGCCTATAACTATCCGTGGCCACCAGTTTAACTTCCTTTTTCCCTAAAGACACAAACACCCCCGATATCTCCGGCTTAACCCTTGAAAGAGAAGGAACATCTATTATTTGGCTAAATCCCTCACATAAAATATCACTTTTAATACTCACTCTCCCTCTTTCTTTGATTTGAGGAAAAATAGGAAATTCCTTTTCGTTTATTCCATTTATTTGAGTTTCATAGTCCTCACAATCAATTGTTACACTATCGCCCTTTGATGAAAGATTTATTTTTTTATCGGGAAGAAGATTAATAAAATTAGAAAAGGAGGAAAAAGGAACCGTTATCCCTCCTTTTTTTGTTATTTTAACAAGTGACCACCACCTAATTCCTATTTCAAGATCAGTTGAAGATAAATTTAAGAAATTATCCTCCGCTTTTAAGAGAATGTTTTTTAATACGGGAAGATTCGTTGATTTGGATGATATTCTTCCAACAACGCCGAGTCCTTCTTTTAGTTTGTTTTGTAAGACTGTAATATTCATAAGAAATATAAAATTAGTAGTAATAGGTGTTGAGGAAAAGTTATTGATTTAAGTTTATTTAAGGTGGGGGAAAAGGGAAAATAAAGTGTGGAAAAAGTATGTTGTTTTTTGGAAGAAAAAATAAAAGAAAATTTTTATACTCTTTTTAACAAGTTTTTAAAAGAGAATTACACAATTTTTACACACTTATTAAATTTTCTCTTATAAAAGACAATTCCTCTTTCATCTCGTTGTTATTTTTTAATTCCTTCTCTATTTTATTAAAAGAGTATATAACTGTTGTATGATCCTTCCCTCCTATTTTTTTAGCAATATAAGGGTAAGAATATTTTAATTCTTTCCTTAAAAGATATATTACCAGTTGTCTTGATTTAACAATTTCTTTTTTTCTGGAAGAGCTCATTACATCCTTTTCATTAATATCATAAAAATCAGTGACGCATTTCATTATTTTATGAAAAGAAAATGTGGTTGGGGATGACTGTAATATTTTTCCTAAAATATCTTTGACATTATTAATATTAAGAGGGACTCTGTTTATTTGTTGGTGGACAATTAATTTATTTAAAACACCTTCAAGTTCACGAATATTT
Organism: uncultured Candidatus Saccharibacteria bacterium; assembly: GCA_964435025.1. GTDB lineage: Bacteria > Patescibacteriota > Minisyncoccia > Minisyncoccales > PWPS01 > PWHW01. Next base: position 8,968 of record CAYSXL010000003.1, read on the forward strand.
TTTTGTGTACTTTCCGCAATGTAATAACAAATTTCATCATTTAAATGAAAGTTTTTTTCTTGAGTTTTTGTCTTTAATATAGCGGCCCTTGTTTCTGTGTCGGGATATATTATATCGGTGATCATACCTCCTTCAAAACGAGACCTTAATCTATCGGTTAAAGAGTTAATGGACTTCGGGGGGCGGTCGGATGATAATATAATTTGTTTGTTTTTCTCATATAAATCATTAAAGGTGTGGAAAAATTCTTCTTGTGTTTTTTCTTTTCCCGACAAAAATTGAATATCGTCGATAATAAGAACATCAATGTCTTTGTATTTGTTTTTGAATTCTTCCATCCTATTATTCCTTATAGAAGAAATAATTTCGGAAATAAATTTTTGTGCCTGAATATAGAGGACTTTTTTATCCGCTCTTTTTTCTTTTATTCTGTTTCCGACAGCTTGGAGTAAGTGTGTTTTTCCTAGTCCCGTCTTGCTATAGATAAAAAGAGGATTATACATGGAGCCGGGGTTTTCCGAAACAGCAAAACTCGCGGCATGAGCAAGCTCATTAAAAGGACCGATAATAAAATTATCAAAAGTATATTTAGGATTTAACCCTGTTTCATAATCAGTGGCCATATCCAGGAATTCCATTTGGTTTGCGTTTTTTTCTTCTTTCTTTTTTTCTCTTTTACCGTCTTCTTCTTTTGTTTTATTTGAGAGAGAGGGATCGATGGTGTAGCTTACTTTTTTTATATTTCCATCCAGCTCCTTAAGAGCTTTTAGAATATTTTTATGATATTTATTTGCGAGCCAATCTTTTACGAAAGAATTTGGGACGGAAATAGTAACCCGGTCTTTATTAAAAGCGGAAACTCCCGTGTGTTTAAACCAAGTGTTGAAATTTGCCTCAGAAATATCAAGTTGAATTTGAGCAAGGACCGCTTTCCAAAGATTTTCGTTTGTCATAATTGTAAAAATATTTTAACGATGCCATTATAACACATAGAAAAGAATGTGGAAAAAAGAGAAAAAGTGTGGAAAGATGAAAAAGATGTGGAAAAACTGTGGAAAGGAAAACAAAAAATAAAAAAGAGGGAGAATTAATTCCTCTCTCTTTATTTTTTTAAAAAAAGTATTATAATAGCAGAGTTAGAATATTTAAAAACAAAAAATGAAGAAAATATATTTTTTATCCTTATTTTTTTTACTATTTTTACCTTCCTTTGTACTTGCAAATGGCGGGCTTGTCCCCTGTAGTGGCCCCGATTGCGATCTCTGCCACCTGTTTGAGCTTTTTGCGAATCTTGTTGAGTTTGCGCTTGTAACAATTGTTCCCCCTCTCGGCGCTCTCTTTTTTATGTACGGAGGTATAATATTCTTTACCGCAGGGGGAAACCCTTCAAAGGTTGAAAAAGGAAAGCAAATAATAGTGGCGACCCTTGTGGGTATTGTTATTATTTACGGGGCTCATTTACTTGTTTCTATGATTCTTGAGGCCTTGGATGTGGGAGAGGTGCAGTGGCCCAATATAAAAATCTGTGATTAGTTTATTGTTTAAATAATTTTCTCTCACCACAAGACGAACATAGGAGCCCCTGTAGCTCAGCCCGGCAGAGCAGCGGCCTCTTAAGCCGAGTGTCGTAGGTTCGAATCCTACCGGGGGCACAGAGCCCCGCCTTTCGGCGGGAAATCCTAAACCCCAAACCCTAAACTCTAAATTGTAAAAATTAAAATTAAAAACATCTAATCATGATTACCAAAGAAGAAAAAAAAGAACTTCTAAAAGAAGAAAAAAACACCGGAGGAGTGGAGGCACAGACAACATTACTCTCTAAGAAGATAACGGATCTTTTAGGCCACCTAAAGAAAAACCCCAAAGACCTTCATTCCAGAAGAGGGTTGTTGGCAATGGTCAACAAAAGAAGAAAACTTCTTTCTTATCTTAAAAAGAAAGATGAAGAGAAATATAAAAATCTTATATCGAAGTTGAAGCTTAAAAAATAAATAAATAAAATAATGCTTATAAAACACAAGGGGCAGCGGGTTGCGGTTTTCCTTGATGTTCAAAATTTATACCACTCTGCGAAAAACCTCTATAGTTCGCGAGTGGATTTTAATAAGGTCGTGGAAAAGGCCGTCAGTAAAAGAAATTCAATTCGCGCGTTCGCATACGTTATAAAAACAAAGACGGGAGAAGAAAAATCTTTTTTCGACGCTCTTTCCAGTTTAGGCATAGAAACAAGGGTGAAGGATTTACAGGAGTTTTATGGGGGACTTAAAAAAGGAGATTGGGATGTGGGAATTACCGTGGATGCCATTAGGATGTCTTCGGGGGTGGATGTTATTGTGCTTGTGACCGGAGATGGAGATTTTGAGCCTCTGGTCGAGTATTTAAAAAATAAAGGAAAAAGAGTGGAAGTGATTGCCTTTGAAAGATCCGCCTCTCTTAAATTAAAAGAAGCGGCGGATGAATTTATAAATTTGGAAGATAATACCAAAAAGTTTTTATTAGAGAGAAAAAGCTCACATAAAAAAAGCAAACAAAAAAATGAATAAATTCAGTTTAAATATTGGGGGTAAAGAGTTGACGGCAAGTTTTAATCGTTTTGCGGAAAAAGCGAATGGGGAGGCAGTACTAAGGTACGGTGATACCGTTGTTTTTGCCACTGTAACGATGGCGGAGGAAGAAACGGAAAAGGATTTTTTTCCGCTATCGGTGAACTATGAGGAAAAATTTTATGCAGCGGGGAAGATAAGCGGATCAAGGTATACAAGAAGGGAAGGGAGACCTTCCGATAAGGCTACTCTCATATCGAGAATGATCGACAGGGCCGTCCGGCCGGCTTTCCCCGAGGGATTAAATAAAGAAATACAAATCATAATAACTTGTCTTTCCTTTGATGAAGAGAATGACCCCGGGATGCTCGGAATGATTGCGGCATCTCTCGCCCTGCATATTTCCGACATTCCTTTTAAAGGACCTTTGGGAGCGGTGCGGGTTGGTAAAAATAAAGAATATATTATAAACCCGACATATAATATAAGAGAAGAGAGTGAACTGGATGTGGTAGTAAGTGGATTTTCAAGCGAAGAGAAGGGCTTTATTATAAATATGATAGACGGGACATTTAAAGAGACGGAGGAAAAAAATATTGAGGATGCATTTCTTGCGGCAGAGCAAGCGATAAAAGAGATTTGTAAGTTTCAAAATGAGATAAGAGACAAAATAGGAAAAGAAAAGATAACCATCCCTCCCCTTTTTAAGAATGAAGATATAAAGCAGAAAATAGAAGAAGAGGTAAAAGGAAAAGTTAAAGAGTTGCTTGAAAAGGAAGATTGTGAGGATGACCTGAGCGAACTTGAAGAGGAAATAAAAGACAATATCAAAGAAAAATATGAAGAGAAAGAGGAAAAATATGCAAGGGAGTGTTTAGAAAAGGCCCTAAAAAAGGAAGTGAGAAGAAGTATAATGGAGAAGGAGAAAAGGGTTGACGGAAGAAAACTGGATGAAATAAGAAAAATAAATTCTTCTGTTGGGCTTCTCCCGAGGACACACGGGTCGGCTCTTTTTGAAAGAGGAGAAACAAAGGCGCTTTCCGTCATAACTCTCGGAGCGCCCGGAGAGGAACAGCTCATGGATGATATGGAACTCTCGGAGAAAAAAAGATTTATGCATCACTATAATTTTCCTCCTTACTGTGTGGGAGAGACAAAACCCGTTCGCGGTCCCGGAAGAAGGGAGATAGGGCACGGAATGATAGGAGAAAACAGCATCTTTCCTCTTATCCCGGATGCCGGTGAGTTCCCTTATACTATCCGCGGAGTGACGGAAATAGTTTCTTCCAACGGGTCTACTTCAATGGCTTCTGTTTGCGGGATGACACTTGCTCTTATGGACGCGGGAGTCCCCATTAAAAGGCCTGCGGCGGGGATTTCTATAGGGCTTGTAAGCGATGATGAGAAAGGGAATCATAAACTCCTTACGGACATTAAAGGAACAGAGGACCATTACGGAGATATGGATTTTAAAGTTGCGGGGACCCGAGAAGGGGTTACGGTAATCCAACTCGATGTTAAAATAGAGGGGCTTACCAAAGAGATGGCAAAGGAAACACTTAAACAAGCGAAGGAAGCAAGACACAGTATATTAGAGGAGATGGAGAAGACAATTTCCGCCCCTCGTGAAAATCTTTCCCCTTTTGCTCCGAAAATAGCGACCCTGAAGATTGACAAAGAAAAAATAGGGGATGTCATCGGTCCGCGCGGAAAAACGATTAATGACATAATTGAAGGAACAAGCGTGGCAATCGATATTGATGATGAAGGTCTTATTTCCATTACCTCGGAAAAAGAGGAATCCATAGAAAAGGCTGTGAGTTGGATAAAGAATATTACTCGGGAAATAAAGGAAGGAGAGGTATTTCAAGGAAAGGTGGTAAAAATCTTCGGCTTCGGGGCAGTGGTGGAAATCCTTCCCGGCCAAGAGGGACTCGTTCACATTTCCGAAATAGCCTCAAAAAGAATAGAGAAGGTAGAAGATGAAGTTAGCCCGGGGCAGGTTGTCCCCGTAAAAGTAATAAAAGTTGAAAGCGGGGGAAAGATAAGTTTATCTATAAAAAGAGCGAAGGAAGAGTAGA
>CAYSXL010000003.1:13691-15109 GCA_964435025.1 uncultured Candidatus Saccharibacteria bacterium
TGGGGTGTACATGGGGAAATTACTAGTATAATATAGTGGTAAGATGAAACGAAAAGAGTGCTTAACAACCGGCAATGTTTATCATATTCTTAACAAGAGTATTGCCGGGTATTCTATTTTTTCCTCTGAAAGGGACTACTTGCGCATAAAACAAATGTTGAGATTCTTTAATATCGAGAACAAACCTTTTTCTCGATTTTCGCGTTTCTTGGAAAGGGCTGATCATCAGAACAAGTCATTTGAAGAACTGCTTTCCGAAGAAATAATAAATAATAACAGGTTGGTCCGGATTATCGCTTATTGTATTATGCCGACCCATTTTCATCTTGTATTAAAACAATTACAAGATGACGGAATATCAAAATTTACTGGAGATTTCTCCAATTCGTACACACGTTATTTTAACACAAAATACAAGAGAAAAGGGTGTTTGTGGGAAGATAAATTCAAGAATGTTCCCGTAGTCTCTGATGAGCAGCTTTTGCATCTTACACGCTATATTCACTTGAATCCGGTGACGGAAAATTTGGTGGGCTCTCCCGAGGAGTGGGAACACTCTTCTTATCTTGAATATATAAAGCCCGATCAAATAACGTATCCTTTGTGCGATTTTAAGAAGTTATTAGAGATCACTCCTTCTGAATATAGCCAATTTGTCAACGACAGAGCGAACTATCAAAGAGAATTAGCGAAAATAAAGAAGGCGGTTATCGAATAAACCCCATGCACACCCCTGGGGTGTGCATGGGGTTTTAAAATGGTATGGATATTTTTTAAAAAACCTTTATAATGAAAAAATGGATGTGGATTACTCTCTACTAAGCAAGTTTTATGTCCGAGGACAATAATAAAAAAGGAGGGGTTAGAACAATGAAAGCGGACCTGGACTATGTGAAAGAAGCAGGAGAAAAGCCCAAAAGAAGACCACCGGTAAGCCTCCCCACAGAGAAAATAAAAGGAAAAAAAATAACTCCGCAGCCCCCGGAAAGCGAGAGTGTTTCTTCTCGTGATATTATAAAGGAAAAAATGGAAGAGGAAGAGGCCAGAAAAAAGGCCCAAGAAGAGAAGAAAAATGAAAATAAGCTTGCAGGGGAAATAAAAGAGAAAGCAAAAAAAGAAGAAAAAAGAGAAAAGACTCTTAAAGAAGCCCAAGATGAACTCCTTGAGAAAGAGCAAGAGAAGTCTTTTAAACAAAGCCAAGACGAAGACTTAAAACCTACCGATGACGACAAGAAGGATGACAAGAAGGACGATAAGAAGGATGACCGGGAGGAGAAGGAAGAGGAAGACAAAATAGAGGAAATAAGAAAGAGGGCAAAAGAAAAATTAAAAGAAGAAAAAGATGTGCAGCGAGCCAAAGAAGAGGCCTTCGAGCGAATGAAAGTAGATAAAGAGATAGAAAAAATAAAAAAAGAAGG
>CAYSXL010000003.1:15209-32060 GCA_964435025.1 uncultured Candidatus Saccharibacteria bacterium
AGGCCTTCGAGCGAATGAAAGTAGATAAAGAGATAGAAAAAATAAAAAAAGAAGGAGAGAAAGCAAAAAAAGAAGAAAAAGAGAAAAAGGAAAAAGAGAAAAAGGAAGCGGAAGAAGATCTTGAAAGGAAAAGAGATAAAAAGAAAAAAGCGGAAGAAGCGCTGGTTCGCTCTTTGGATGAGAAAAAAGAAATTGAGCAAAAAGAAAGAGAGCTTAAGCAAAAAATAGAAGAGGTAGAAGAAAATAAAAAATCCTTATCCCAAGAAGAAGGAAAAGAAGAGTTTAGACAAAGAGAGCTCCTTTATAAAAAAGAAGAAGCGGTAAAAGAAGTAAAGATAGAGGCACAGGAAAATTTACTCGCAAAGGTAAAGATAGAAAACAAAGAAAAGCAAAATAGGAGAAGCGTAAATATCGGGAAGAAGGAAGAGGAAACAGCTTCTCTCAGGAAAAACTTACGTGAAAAAGAAGAAAAAACAACTCTTCTTAAAATAGACATAGGAGTGTTGGAAAAGATAATAAACAAGCTCTCGGAAGATAAAAAAAGAAAAGGTGATGGAAACAACGAGGACAAAAGAGAAGAAGATGGAAAAAAGAAAAAAGAAGATCTTAGAAAAGAGGTTGAAGAAGTTAATACCGAAATAGAGGAAATAAAAGAAAAAATAGAAGAAAAAGAGAAAGAAGAAAGAGGGAAAAGAGAAGAAGATGAAAAAAAGAAAGAGGAAGAAGAAAAGGAAGAGAAGAAAAGAGAGGAAGAGACGGGGAAGGTCAGAAAAGAGATAGAGGAAGAGGTGGAAAAAATAAGAAAGAAAAAGGAAAAAGTATTAAGGCAAGAGAAAGAAAGAAAAATAGCGGAGGAAGAGAAAAAGGAGGAAGAAGAAAAGAGAGAAGAAAGGAGAGAGGAAGAAGAAAAACTAAGAAGCGAAGAAAGGAACGAATACGAAAATTGGCAAAATAACACAAGAGAAGAAATAGAAGAAATAGAAAAGGAAAAAGAGAGAGTTCAAGCGAAAAACAAAAAAAAGATTGAAGAAAAAGAAGCTCACAAAAAAGAGTTGAAAAGTGCGTTGGATGAGACGATAAAGTTCAAAAAGGAAATGGAAGGTAAAAGGGATTACGCGCGGCAAAAAATGGCAAGACTGGAAGAAAATAGAGCGGACGCCGTTAGAAGAGAAGAGGAAGCGGAAAAGAAGGAAATTGAGATACAACGAGTGCAAAGAGCGACCAATAATCCTGAAAAAGAAAGAGAGCTTGAAGATAAAAGATGGGAAGTGGAAGAAGAGAGAAAAAGAACGGAAAAAGAGAGATGGGGGTGGGAGGAAAAAATAGAAGTGGCAAAAAAAGAGGAAAGAGATCTTGCGAAGGAAGTTGATTCCGCGCAAAGGGAGGAGCGCAAACAAAAAGAAAGAATAGAGATAGTGGAAAAAGAAGAAGAAGCGCTTTCTCTTCGCTTAGAGGTGATGTCTCTGCAAGCGAAAATAAAATTAACACAGAAAGACAAAGAGCTCGTGGAGAAGTTCAAAGAGCAGCTTTCCGGGCGTGAAAAAAGATTAAAAGAGAAGATGGAGATGATAGAGAAAGTAAGGAGAATAATTGAAGAGAGAGAAACGGATATAGAAGAAAGGAAAAAGATTGCCAAAGACCCGTTAGAGAGAAGGTCTTTGGATAAGGAAAGGTGGCAACTTGAAGAAAGAAGGAAGCACGCGGAAGAAGAAAAAAGGGAGTGGGAGAAAGAATTCAAGGAAACCAAAAACAAGAGAGAAGAACAAAAAAAGACGGCTTTTTCCTATTTGAAAAAAGTGGAGGATATGGAAAGCAAAATAAGGAAAGAGGAAGAAGAAATAAACGAAATAGAGAAAAAGGTCAATAAGAGAAGAAAAGAGATTGAGAGAGAAGAAAAGGAGCATGCCCGCAGAAAGGCGGAAGAGGAAGAAAAAAGGAAAAGAGAGGAAGAAAAAAGGAGGAAAAGAAGAGAAGAGAAAAGAAGAAGAAAAGAGGAAGAAGAAAGGAAGCAAAAAGAGAAAGAAGAAAAGGAAAAAGAAGAAAGGAGGAAAAGAGAAGAACAAAAAAGAAAAGAGAAAGAGGAAGAAGAAAGGAGGAAAAGAGTAGAAGAAGACAAAGAGAGAAAAAAGCGAGAATTCCAATCATTCTTATCCGAGGAAAAACCTCCACTACTCGAAGAAAGAGAGACAACCGAGGAGAAAGAGCATGTCCTAAAAGAAAAGAAAGAACGAATTATAAAGAAAGGAAGCATTCTCAAGGGAAAGATAAATAACATCACTACCAAAGAAAAGCTTACCACCTCTCCCGAAGAAGAGGAGAAGTTAAAGAAGGAAAGGTGGGATTTGGAAGATAAAAAGAGAGCCTACGAAAAAAGAAAATGGGATGTAGAGGAAAGAATAAAAGAGGCGCAAAAAAGAAAAGAAGAGATAGATTCCTTCCTGGAAAAAGAAGAGAAAATAAAAAAGGAAATCAAAAAATTAAAGGAGGCTCTGGGAGAAGAAGCCGGCGAAGGCGTTCCGGAAGATAATACCCTTAGCAAGGAGAAAGCCGAGAATTTGGAAGAAGAAAGAAAGAAACTGGAAGAAAAAAAAGAAGAGCTGGAAAAAAAGGAAGCATCAAATCAAAAAGCCTTAAACGAGGTCTCCCAGAAAGAAGAGGAGGTAGAGAGAAGAGAAAAAGAAATAGAGAGAAATAATGAGGGGAGCTCACAGTCCCTTTATTGGGATATAAAAGAAGAAAGAAGAGGGGTTGAAGAGAGAAGATGGGAAATAGAAAAGAATATAAAGCAAGTAAGAGAGGAAATTAAGAATGTTTACTATAGACTAAAAGAAGTAAAAAAGAAACAAAAAAGGGAAAAACTTGAAGAAGAAAGGGCTGCGGTCAGGGAAGAAGGAAGAAAAATAAAAGAAAAGCAAAACTCTCTCAAAAAAGAGTTTATGGGGATAGAAGAGGAAAGAGAAAGAATAACAAACAAGGAAAAGGAGCTTGATGAGGAAAAAGGAAAAATACAAAGAAAAATAAGGAATAATGAAAAAGAACTGAAAAGACTGGTAGAAAGAGGAAAAACACTTGAGGGAGAAAAAGAAGCTGTAGAAACGGACAAAGAAAAACTTCTCTTAGAAAGAGAGAAATGGGATAATGAAGAAGAAATAAGAGAAAAAGAAAAAACAATTCTCCATATCAAAAAAGAGCTGTCCCCCGTTTTAAGAAAAATAAAAGATCTTAAAAGAGAGAAGAAAAGTATAAAAGAGAAGAAGAAAAACTTCCGCAAGAAAAAGGAGGCGCTTGTAACGGAAAAAGAGAAACATGCGGCCAGAAAAGAAAAAGTTAGGCTGCGAGAAGAGTTTCTTAAAATAAAGGATAAAATAAAGAATACCAGAGAAATAGAAAGAAGCCGGAAAAAGAAAATATCACTTCTCGGGGAAAAAGTTAAAACTATTTTTAAGAAAGAAAGAGAGGTGGAAAAAAAGAAAAAGGAGATAGAAGAAAACGCTGCACAATAAAAGAATTTCAAAAAACTAATGGGAATCAAGAAAAGAATATTGGATGTTGAAGAAGAAAGAAGACTACTGGAAAACAAGAAGTGGAATATAGAGGAGAATATAGAGCAGCTAAAAAAGGAGATAAGAGAGGAAAGAAAAAATAGAAGAAACCTTAAAGAAAAAGGAGAAGTAATTTATAGCAAATATTGGATGAAGAGTTTTGCTCCTCAAGCAAGGCAGCTGCAAAAAGAAGCGGGAAAAAAGAAAAAGGAAAGGAAAGCTATATCTGACAAGCTGGACATCATTCTTCGTAAAGAAGAAGATGTTGTTGCCAAAATAAGGGAGCTCAAAGAGAGAGATTCCCAAGAAAAAGAAGAAAAAAAGAAAAACGAAAAAAGGAGATGGGAAAAAGAAGAGGAAAGAAGAAAGATAGAAGAGAAAAAGTGGGAAGTGCAGGAGGAACTAAAGGAAAAAGAGGTGGAGGTTAAGGCAGTGGAGCGGAAACTCGGCAAAATAAAAAAGAAGCTCAAAGAATGGTCCGAAATAATAAAAGAAGGAAGTGAGCTCGGATTTTAGGACGCCAATTTGCAATATTCAAGGAATAAAAATACAATAAACAAATATGCAAAATTCCGATCCCAAATCTTCTCTGGAAACGGTAGAAAAGAAAATGGAAGAAGCTGAAGGAAGAAAGAAAAAGCTTGAAGAGAAACTTCAAGATATTGATGTTAAGATTGCTCAAATTAAGGAGAGAGAGGAAAGGGTTAAAAAGAGCATAGATAATCTACATAAAAAAGAAGAAGAGCTTAACAAAAAAGAAAGGGGGATTGAAGAAGAACTTCGGGAAATTAGGGATGAAGGGGGGAATGTTGAAAAAGAAAGAGAGATTGGGAAAAAAAGATGGCTCATTGAGGACAAGAGAAAGGATATAGAAAAAGAGCTGTGGAAATGGGAAGAGGAGAAAGGAAAAGTAGAGGGGAAAACGGAGCCTGTCGAAAAGGAAAAAGAAGAAGTGGCTACCGAGAAAAAAGAGGTGGAAGAAGAGATAAGGAAGCTCGAAGACGAAAAAGAACAAAAAGAAGAAGAATTGCGTCTTTATGAATTGGAAGCGAAGAAAAAGGAAATAGAAGAAGAAAAAAAGAGAAAGGAGGGGCTTGAAAAAGAAAAAAAGGAAGAAGAAAAGAAACTTAAAAGTATAAAAGAGAGAGAAAAGGATGTGGAGAGAGAAGAGAGAAAAGCGGAGAAAGAGGAAGTCAACGAAGAGAGAGGTTCCAAAAAAGAAAGAGAGCTCAGGAAAAAAAGAAGAAGTATTGGCGACAAAAGAAAGGAAATAGAAGAAGAGAGGTGGAATACCGAAGAGAAGTTGGCGGAAATAAGTAAAGGGATTGAAGACAAGAAAAATAAAATAAGAAGACTAAAGATAGAAACGGATGAGTTTAAAAAAGATGCGGAAGAGATAGAAGAAGAAGAGGAAAATGACGACAGAAAAGAAGAAGAGGAAAACACCTCTGAAAAAGAAAAGGAAGAGGATTACGGGGAGAAAGAATCTTCTCCCGAAGGAGATATGGAAGAGACGAATACAGGAGAGAAGGAAGGTGTTACCGCGCAAAAAGAGGAGTTAATCGCGGAAAGAAACCGTCTCAGGGATAATTTAGAGGTAGTAAACAAGAAAGAGAAAGAGGTAGAGGAAAAAAGCAAGAAAGTGGAAAAGGAAAAAGAAATAGCGGAAAATACCGACAAGGAAAAGGAGCTTATTGAAAAAGGTTGGCAAATAGAAGAAGAAAGGAGATCTGTCGAAAAGGAAAGGTGGCCGCTTGAGAATGAATTAAACGACCTAAATGAGAAAATTAGAAAACTGGAAGAAAAGGAGAAAAAAATAGAGAGAAGAGAAGAGAAAGAGGAAAAAAGAAAAGAAAAAGAAGAGAGAGAAAAGGAGGTGAAGGAAAAAAAAGACGGAATCGAGAAAGAAGAACGGGAAAAAAGAGAAGAAGATAGGGAAAAGAAAAGAAAAAAAGAGGAAACAAATAAAGAGGAGGTTGAAAAGGCAAGGAGATGGCGAAAACTTCAGCTTGAAAAAATAAATCTCATAAGGGAGAGAATTGATGAGAAGCTTTATAAATTGATGGAGAAAAAGAAGACTCTTGAGCTGGAAATAAATAAATATCAGAAAGAGGAAAGGAAAATAGAAAAAGAGGTTGATAGGGTAAAAGAGAAAGAAAAAGAAGCCAGGGAAAGAAAGGAAAATGTCGAAGCCAGAGAAAAAATTACATATAATCCCGAAGAAAAAAAGAAAATCGAAAAGAAAAGATGGGAAGTGGAGGAAGAAATAAAAGAGATAGAGAAAGAAGTATGGTTTATAAAGGAAAAACTTAATAAACCCAAAGCAAAAAGGAGAGAGTTGGAAATAAAGCACAGGCGCTTATCCGGAAAAGAAGAAGGACTTAGAAACAGAGAGGAGGGGCTTGCAAAAAGAGAAGAGAAGGTATTAATAGACGAAGAGACGGATAAAATAAAACTAAGGAAAAGTTTCCTGGAAAAAGAAAAGAAAGAGCTGGGCGTAAAAAGAGGGAAAGTCAAAGCGAAAGAAAGGCATATCAATGAAGAGTTGGATGTCATTCTTGCCCGTGAAAAGGAAACCGAAGAACAAGAGAAAGAAATAGAGAGAAAAAAGGATGCTGCTGAGACGGATGAGGAGAAAAGGGAGATAGGAAAAGAGCACTGGAAAATAGAAGACAAAAGAAAGGAGATAGAGGAAGAGAAATGGAAAGTGCAAGAAAGATTGGAGAAAATAAAAAGTAAGATGGAAAATATAGAACTGCACTTCCAGCAACTTTTAAATGAAGAAGAGAAAGTGAACAAGCGTAAAGCAAGACTCAAAAAGAGAAGAAAAACAATCGGGTTAAGACAAGTTAAAAAGGAAAAAGAGAAGGAATTAAACAGAGTCCAAGTTATAAGGAGCGCTCTTGAGGGCAAAAGAGAGGACTTGGCCACCAGAAGAGGAAAGGAAGAAGAAAATCTTGAAGAGATAAAAAAGAGAGAGGAAGAGGCAAAGACCGCGGAGAAAAAGCTTGAGGATGAAGAGCAGTTTGTCGAAGACCCTAAAGAAAAAAAGGACGTTGAAAAGAAAAGATGGGAAGCGGAATCGGAAAGAAGAGCAGCGGAAAAAGAAAGATGGGAAGTAGAAGAGAGATTAAAAGAGATTGAAAAAGAAGAGGAAGAGATAGATGCTATCATCCAAAGGGAGGAGAATATAATCAAAGAACTGGACGAAATCAATTTTGCACTGGAAAAGGGAGAGGATGAAAGGGAAGAAAAAGGAAAAGCGCAAAAACCGGTATACGAAACAAAATTGCAGGATACGCAACGTATCTCCAAACCTCGAAAAAAGGAAGTGCCTCCAAAAGAAGAGAAAAAAGAAGAGGATGAGCCGGAACAACGCTCGGAACAAAGTCAAGCACCTCAAGAAGAGGAAAAAGAAAGAACCGACCGAGAGTCTAAGCAGGATTCCGAAGAAGAAAGTAAACCGGAGGGAGGAGTGTCGCTTAAAAGTCTTGATTTTTCTTTGCCTAGTGAGGAATCTTCGCAAGAAAAACCGCAAGAAGAAAAGGATTCGCAGAAACCTCCGCCTCCACCCAAACCTTCATCCCCGCCGGAAACTTCGCCTCCTCCAAAACAAGAAGAGAAGAAAAAAGATGAAGAAGATCTTTCCGACTTAGACTTTAGTTTTTAAAAACAATGCAAGTTGTAGCATCCATTCAAAAAGCGAGGGGGAAAGGGGTAGATGATAAGACAATCTTACAGGAAATACGCAAGCAAAATCCGGACAAAGAAGTTTTCTTTAAGAAAGCGGAAGAGCGGGGTGCAACCGAAACGCAGATAATTGATGAGATAATAAAACAGAATCAAGGAAAAGAAGAAAAAGCCCCGACGTCGCCGCCCGCTCCCACATCTAAAAGGGAAACGCCGGTGAGTGAAGAAAAAGCGTTAGCCGGTAACAAAGAAGGTAAGACACTTCTCACAAAAGAAGCACAAGAAAAGGAGGAGAATATGAGAAAAAAATTTTTACAAAGGATAGAAGCAAAAGAACGTGGAGAAAGTACGGAAGACGATCAGTTCTTTACTCCCTCGGTGTCCCCCGAGGAAGCAACCGAAATGAGAAAGGAAAAGGATTCTTCTCCCGAGAAAAAAAACCCAAAGATAGTGATTGTGTTGATTATTGTAGGCGGAGTGGTTTTTCTTATTTTTCTTTTTTTGCTTTTAAATAGTTTATAAAATGAATATAGTGGAATCAATTCAAAAAGCGAGAGAGGGTGGTCTTAGCGATGAGAAGATACTTGAGGAAATAGCAAGACAAAATCCCCAAAAAAAAGAAGCTTTTGAAAAAGCAAAAAGGGAAGGGTTTTCTTCTGCTCAAATATTAAATGAAATGATAGAGCAGAACAGCAAGGAAGAAAAAGAAGAGTCACCTCCGAGAAGAAGAACGGTAGAAATGGAGGCTCCCGTGCAGGATGAGGACGGTACCCGGCCCCGACCGCAAGAAGAAAAAGTGGTGCCGGGAAATATTCCTCCGCGTCCCACAGAGGAGTCAAAATTATGGGTGCGAATCTTTATTACTCTGGGGCTTGTTACCCTTACCTCCTTTGCTCTTACAATACTCTACAGGACATTCTTTATTCCTACGCTCGAACCTATAAGCCCACAAGTGATAGAGAAAGAGGTGCGCATACCGAAAGCTGAACCACCCTTATTGGAGCTCTATCCGGAGAAAGACGATGTGCAGAGGTTTGCCATTTCCATTAAAGAGGAATACCTAATGAACTTAAGAAGAATATTGAGAGAAGAAAGAGGAGGGGAAATTATTCGGCTTATCATCGAAGACCAAAGAGAAGAAGTAAGAGAATCCCGTGTAGCTACACTTTATGATTTTTTCTCCGCATTCAATATTGAATATCCGGAAGAGTTTTTTGAAAAAATAAGTGAAAATTTTACTCTTCTCGTTTATACAAAGGAAACACCGAGTGCCTTGGGATTTATAACATCATTTGATAAAGATGACAGAGAGGGTGTGGAGTGGACGGTTATGAGGCCGTGGGAAGAAACTATGGAGGAGGATTTCTTGGGATTTTTTGAATTCTGGGGAGAAGATATCGAAGTAACGGAGGAAGATTTCAATAACGAAGATTATTACGGCGACAGGTCCAGGTCGGATTCGATTCGCTACAGGGAAGGAGAGGAAAATATAGGAATTTATTATTCACTAATGGATGACAGCCTTATTTTTGCAACATCCAAGGAAGCCATAAAAGAGATTATTGATAGATACCATAAGTTTAAAGAATTTTAAAAATGGATAAAAAAAATTACGAGGAAATAAGGAAGAAGCTTGAAGAAAACAAGAAATCTTTAGAAGAAATGCTGGAAAAGTTCGCAAAGGAAGACTCCCTCCCGGAAGGTGACTGGGATACGATCTTCCCTCACGTTGAGGGGAGTAATATAGAAGAGAAGGCGGACGAAGTTGAAGAGTACTCCTCCCTTCTTCCCGTGGAGCACGCTTTAGAAACAAAACTTAAAAATGTAAATGATGCTCTGGCGAAAATAGAGAGTGGCGAGTACGGGAAATGTGAAAAATGCGGAAAAGATATCTCCTACGAAAAACTAAAAATCGTTCCGGAAACAAAAAACTGCAAAGAATGCAGTCAATAATAGCTAAGCAATAACCGTTGATAAGGTAATTATAGACCATAAATCATAGGTCATAACCCATATCACGGTCTGGCTCCCGTGGGTAAGTGAGAGAAGGGATTGCGAATACTTAAAGAGAGTACATCAAAGTGGAGATGACATCCTGTGCGTCCTACGGTTCGGCCGGTGTTACCTACTGTTCCTATTTGCTGTCCTCCACCAACATACTCGCCGGTGTTGACATAGATGCTTTCCATGTGTGCGTAAAGAATTACTGTGCTTCCGTGGTCTATTTTTACGAAATCTCCGGCAGGCCAAGTTCCTCTTCCTACTTGGACCACCTTTCCCGATGCGGAAGAAAGAAGAGGAGAGCCACACGCGTTGGCAATATCCACTGCGTTGTAAGAGTGTACTCCTTGAGATATTACTCCTCCGGGAACAGGGTTAATAAATGAAGAGGAGGAGGTTCTTCGGGGAGAGGGTTGTGCCACTCTTGGTGCGGGGGGCGGCTCTCCCCCGGGAACGATAAGCCTTTCCCCCGCGGTAATCTTATTATCTTTTATAGTATTAAGAGAGACGATATCCTCTGTTTTTGCTTTATGTATTTTTGCGATACGGCTAACGGTATCCCCTCTTTCAACATAGTAAATAACACCTGTTGTGGGAAGAATAAGTAGCTCGTCACCTTTTTTTAGGGTGTCGTTTTTTATATCGTTCGCCCATTTTATAGTGTCCGTGCTGACATTGTATTTTTCTGCTATACTGTCAATACGTTCTCCCTCTCTAACCCTGTGGGATATTATATCGTCTCTTTCTTCAAATCCCCTGACGCCTAAAACGGAGGTCTCTACGAAGGATGGAGGGGAGTCGGCGAGAATATAATTATTATTGGAAAAGATTAGGCTTCCCGTATGATCCGGAGCGTTTTCGGAGGACAGAAAAAGGCTTCCGTTGGAAAGATAGGGTGCGCTCTCCTCTTCCGGGATAAAAAAAGTATCGTAAATTGCGAAATAAAAAGAAGAAAGGAGAAAAAAGAAAACAAAAAGAAGAAGGAGGTTGCCTTCTTGTTTTCTTCTTTTATGACCCGCTTTTTCAGTAAAAAAGCTTCTTATCTTAGAAGTACGAATAGTCGGTTAAATTAAATTACAATAACCCCTTCTATCTCTTATATCGTACCAAAAAACGCTAAAAAGTCAATGAATTTGAAAATTTTTGAGGAGATGTTTCCGTACAGGGGTATTTGGCGCAAGGCTATAAGGACAAGGAAGCGCATTCTAAAAAATAAAAAATACGGCTATAGGTAATGAAGAAAGAAGAAATAGAAAAAATTTTTGAGGAGTGGTCCCTTTCCCCCCGCAAGTCCTTGGGACAGAATTTTCTTGTAAACGAAAGTGTCTTGGAGAAGGTGGTAAAGGCGGGAGATGTGGGCAAAGGAGATGTTGTTATCGAAGTGGGGGCCGGAATAGGTGTACTTACAAAAGCTTTAGCCGGAAAAGCAAAGAAAGTTATTGCGCTGGAAAAAGACAAAAATTTGATTCCTTTATTGGAGATGCAGTTAGGGAATTTTCCCAACGTGGAAATAATAAATGAGGATGTCTTGTCTTATAAGGTGAAAGAAAAAGACTATAAAATAATTGCGAACATCCCCTACTACATCACTTCTCCGATAATAAGGAAGTTTTTGGAAGCGGAACACCCTCCATCTCTTCTTGTTCTCACAATACAAAAAGAAGTGGCGGAGAGAATAAAAGCAAAACCTCCGAAAATGAACCTTCTCGCCGTTTCTGTTCAGCTTTACTCCGATGTAGAGATTATTTCCAACATTTCTCCTGCCGCCTTTTACCCCTCTCCCGGTGTCACTTCCTCGATTATAAAAATAAAGCCCTTTCTCGGCGGTGAAGCAAAAGACAAAAAGTTCAGAAAAGCGTTTTTCCGGATTGCACGGGCGGGTTTTTCTTCTCCCAGAAAACAGCTTAAAAATAATCTCGGTTTGCTTGACAAAGGGGATAGAAAAGAAATAGAATCAAATAAAGAAAATGTCGTAAAAGCAATGAAGGATACGGGAATAACCCCTCAAAGAAGGGCGGAAACCTTAAATATAGAAGAATGGAAAATTCTGGCAAAAAAAATAAAGGAATGACTTCCGATGATAAGAAAAAGCTGGCAATAAGCATCTTTATGGTGTTTGCGCTGATGTTTATTTCTTACTGGAGGTTTTTGAATCAGGAAACTCCCGAACTTTCTTTTTCCGTGTCCGAAAATAGCGGTGACCAAATTCCATCCGTAGAAGAGCTATTTTCTTTGGAATATATGGAGGAGGCAATGCCGAGTGAGGAGGATATTTTTTTCGAGGATGAAGATGAAAAAAGAAAATATGTAAGAAAAGAAATAAACGGCAAGATAACCTTTGATATTCCCTCTTCTTGGGAAGAAATGGAAGCGGAAAAGATAGAAAACCTAAGCGAACAAATAGAAGCCGTGTTTCTCGCGCGTTCCCGGTACGGTTTTCACGGGGCAACGTTTCCGGTAGTAAAGATTGATGCGGAAAATGCAAGCGATGCCATTGAAAAATTAAAAGATGTATCCGAGGAGAAAGGAGGAGTGGAGGTGGAGGTCTTGGAAAAAGAAGAAAAAGAAGAAAAATATTCTCTAAAAATACTTTATACCACGAAAGAGGGACAGCGATCCCTTTCTAAAAACAAGCTCTTTTCGGTAGGCGGCGAATATTACCTTTTTTCGGTGATCGCGCTGGAAGAAGGATTTGAAAACATATCTTCTCAGGTGGATCACATACTTGCCTCTATTCAAATAAAAGAATAATTATGTTAATCTGATAGAATTATGTTTCTATTTTAGGATATGAAAAAACAAGCCGGTATTATTTTTCTCCTTAGTTTTTTTCTTTTGTTTTTAGCGGGAAGCGCTATTGCGACAGAAGTAAACTGGCCTTCCGCCCCTCTTACGGGAGCGGATCTTAACGAGGACTCTGAATTTCACGATTTTATTGCCTACGCTTACGGGTGGGGAATAGGAATAGGAGGGTTGCTTACCTTTGCGATGATAGTCGTTGGAGGTTTTGAGTGGATGATATCCGAGGGGAATCCCCAAAAGACGGGGGCGGCAAAAAACAGGATACAGTCCGCTCTCTTGGGATTGGTCTTACTTCTTTCCTCTTTTGTTATTTTAAACACGATTAATCCTCAAATAACGAAATTAAGGAGACTTCCACCGCTTTGGGACACAATAACTTTTATGAGCATAATGCCCGATGAAGAAACACTGGACGAGCCCCCCTGCGCTTTTGCCGTTCTCTACGAGGAGGAAAACTATCAGGGAGCTTCTACGGGGAGATTAGCTCCCGGGAAAGAGTATGAAGAAGAGTTCGAGTACGGTTCGGGGAGAGGGTACAGACAGATGACAGGAGAAGAGGCACTGAGGTTTAACCAGCAAGGAGGCGGAGATACGTTTGAAGGGAAAGAAGTTTTAGACGGAAGCTATGTAGAGGGTACATCTTGTGCCTTGACTCTTTATTACGAGGGAGGGAGTTGGTTTTGGAGCAGGGAGGCTTGCGGAAGAGTTTTAACGGGAGTATCACTTTCTTCTTCCAGATTTGAAGACCACCTGCAAATTGATGAAGGTGAAGATGAAGATATTACATGCTATACGGTGGATGATATGTCCGGGTATAAAAGAGAATAGGGAAAAAGGAGAAAATAAAAAATGATTATAAAACCAAAACAAAGAAAAATAGCGTTTCTCGGGGGAGTCTCTGCTCTGCTTTTTTTTCTTTCTCCTTCCATAGCCGATGCGGGGTGGGTTTTTGGAGCGGCACAAACGGCTCTCCAGTCGCTTTCCGAAATAACGGGGCCGCTTTTTTCACTTGTTTTTTATTCCTTTATCGCCGTTTTGGTGGGAGTTGCTCTCCTCTGGATATCTACAACACTTTTAGACTGGGTTATTGATATTACACCGGAAGCGCTAACCGTGCTTTCGGGGGAAGCGGCAACGGTCGTGCAAGTAGGATGGAATTTTACTTCCGGGATAGTGAACATGCTCCTTATGGTTCTGTTTGTTATTGTTGCTATCTCTTTTATCCTTGGAACCGACAGTTACGGGCTTAAAAAAGCTCTTCCCAAACTTATAATGGTGGCCTTTCTCGTTAATTTTACTCTTCTTTTCGTGGGGATGGGAATTGATATTTCCAATTTTCTCTTTAATTCCATTGCCAATCAAATGGGGACCGATACGGGAACGATGATAAGGGACGCCATGTACCCCTTAATTGAATTTGGGGAAGGGATATGGATGTGGGCATCGGCATTCCTGACAAGACTTGTTCCGAAGATGTTAACACCTTATCTCGGTCTAGCGGTACAGGCGGCATGGCTTCTAAACTTTCAGACCTTTCTCTCTTTGATAATACAGTATTTTGTGATGGGAGCTGTTATGATTATGATGTCGGGACTGCTTTTTCTCTTTTTCGCTATCCTCGTAATGAGAATTTTTATAGTCCAAATTTTGGCTATACTCTCTCCTATCGCATTTTTTTGCCTGATACTGCCAAGCACCGAAAAATGGTGGAAGAAATGGCTTGAGCATCTTACAGAGTGGCTTCTTTACGGGGTTGCCTTTATTTTTCTTATTTACGTTGGACTTGCTTTTGCGCCCCTTGTTTTGAATATAACAAGACCGGTTACGGATCATCTTCCTTGGTGGCTTGACTGGTTTGGAGCGGATGAGTTCCTTCCTTATGTTGTACTTCTTATATATTTTGCGGCTATTTTCTCCGTGTGCCGTAATTTTGTTCCGAGTTTGGCAAAAACGGTCATAGAGCAAGGAAAGGCGGCGGTTCTCCAGTCTGTTGCCCCCATGGTCGGAGCGTGGGGAAAGGGAAGCCAGAGATCAGTCAGTAAAAAGGTTAGGGACTATGCCTTAGGAGAGACGAAAGACAAGGAAGGAAGTAAAACGACAAGAAAAGACGAGTGGGACAAGGCGGGAATGAGAGATCCTGGAGGAAGTATCGGTGAGCGAATCAAAAAAGGAGCGCAAAAGACGATAGTGCGGCGCGCGCAAAAAGCGGAGGGGGATGAAAATAAGAGAATTAAAGATGAAAAGAAGAAACTTGACGATATGAGCGACGAAGAAGTAGAAGATTACGCCGAGCAGGCAAACAGGTGGAAAAATACCAGCCCCGAGGCCGACATAAGAAGTAAAGCGGCAAGCACGGTGCCCACTGAGCACAATGACAACAGGTATAAAGATAAAGACAAATGGGAGGAAGCCCGCAAGAAAGCGAAAGAAGGCGGCGTGGAAAAAGATTTCCTGAAAGCGTACTTTACGAGGTATGCCCAGCATACGAACAAATCTCAAAAAGCGCTTGTGGAAGAGATAAGAAAACTTGCCAAAAAAGACGATGATTACCAGAAGATGGCTTCTTCATTTCATAACGCTTATACTTCGAGTGATAAAGGGTACAAGGAAAAAGGAGAAGAAGCATACAAAGCGCTGCTCCAGCAAAGAGATGCCGGTACGGTGAAAGGCGTCTTAAAGAATGTAAAGGGCGACGAAGGATACAAAGCGGTGGAAGGAATTCTTAAAAAAGAGCTTAAAAGTAGAGGAGAAACCAAGATTGATGCAAAATCAATGGGAAAAATGCTAAAAGAGCTTGCTCCAACCTTTGCCAAATCGATTGAAAAGAACATAGGAACTGTTATGCTTAACGTGGATATACCTGAAAGTAAAAAGGCCGAGGATAAACCCGAATTTGACAGGAATACTCAAAAAAAACAACCAAACAACAATCGGGGGCCCGAGGATAAACCCGAATTCTAAAATTAAAGAGGTCAGCAAAGATGTTAAACAAATATACAACGGAAGAATACAGAAAATTATACAGAGAACTTCCGGAAAAGATAAAAGATCTTTTCTGGGAGGATGATATAGGTGATCGCATTGGTAAAATAGTTGATCGTCATGAACTCAGCGACGTCAAAGAAAAAAAAGTTATCAGGCTTGTTGCTCACATCTTCTTGGGACTTCTCCCTCCCAAAAATTTAAAAAAAACCGTCTTGGAGGAGATAGATGCCAACCCCGATGACGCTGAAAGAATAATCGCGGATATTAAAAGGCTTATTATTTTTCCTACAAAACATCTCTTGAAAGAAATCTATGAAGAAGAAGGAGATGAAGGCAAGGGAACTTTTTCTTCACAGAAAGGAGAACCCGGTGATGCCTACAGAGAACCGATAGAATAAAAAGTTTGACAAGATAAAGGAAAAAAGAATAGAATAGAAAAATAAAGATTCTTAAATAAATATAAAATGCTAAGGAAAATAAAGGAGGGCAGATCGTTTCTCTTTCTCTTGATAGCGGGAGGGCTTATTCTTCCTCTTTGTTTTGTGGACGGCCTTGCTTCGTCGATTGCCTCGTACACCGCCAGTGCGCTTACGGGGATTTTTCTTTTTACTGCCGCTACCGCTTCACTTGTGTTTTCCACTTTTGCCGATTGGTTTTTAAGAGTGGCGGTTAGTCCGGAGTTTATAAATATTCCTTATACTACGGGTAACGAATTTGTGATGTACGGATGGGGGGTTGTCAGGGATTTTGTGAACATGTTTTTTATCGTGGTCCTTATTGTTATCGGGCTTTCGACATCTCTCCAAATAGAAACCTACAGATGGCAAAAAACTCTTCCGCGGCTTGTGGGGGTTGCTCTTCTTATTAATTTTACACCCGTTATTTTGGGAGTCTTTATCGACGCTTCCAATATGATGATGAATTATTTTGTGACCTCTTTAGCGGAGGAGTCGATTTTTGTGATGCGTATGCGCGGGCTTTATGACATAATGGCCGCCAACCTGGCCGATGCGGCGTGGACGAGCTTTACGGGAGCGATAATAACCCCGGTAGCAATGACGGTTATTTTTACTATCTTTAATGTTTTTACCGGTATTCTTTACGGCCTCTTCGGGCTTATCTTTGCGATACGTTATGTGGCGATATGGCTTCTTGTTATTATTTCCCCTTTCGCCTTTTTCTGCTACATACTCCCGGCAACACAACCCTTCTTTAGAAGATGGTGGAATTGGTTTATAGGATGGTGCATAGCGGGAATTGCGGGAGCATTCTTTCTTTATTTGGGAGAAATAATGTTTCAATTTATAGACCAGGACGCAATGATTCCTCCGTCTACTCAACATCAGGGAATGGAGATAGGAGCGTTCATTCAAGCATTTCCCTTGTTAATTCCTTTATCCTTTATATTCTTTGGGCTCTTGGCAACGATAGCGGTCTCCACTTCCGGAGCGAAAGGAGTTGTACAAGGATTCCAAAAAGCCTCGGGAGCGACAAGAAAAGCGTCGCAAAACCTGCCCGGATCTACCTTTAAAGAGAAAACTCAAGCCGCTTCGGGAGCGGTAAAGAGTGCGTTCCGTCCGGAAATGCAAGCTACAACCTCCCCGACACAGGGAAGTTCCTCGGGAGGAACGTCTTCGGCGGGAAAACAAAAAGGCAAGTCACTTTATAGAAGAAGCGCAAAGGCCGAAGGAGAGACCGGAAAAGGAGGGGCTCCGCGCAGACCATCGTCGATGCAGGTAACAACGGATGCCGCGCAGGGTACAGAGAGCGCGGTGGAGAGTATTGCCAGTGAGTTTGGCACAAACATTGAAGGAGGAGGTGTCACGGGAAG
>CAYSXL010000003.1:32160-33571 GCA_964435025.1 uncultured Candidatus Saccharibacteria bacterium
TCCGGTGCCGCCGCGCCAAAAAGAAAAGAGGACCAGAAAAAGTGTTCGGGATGCGGAACACTTATTGATAAGAATGCTTCTTTCTGTAAGTTGTGCAGAAAGGGAG
The DNA here is from genome assembly GCA_964435025.1 of uncultured Candidatus Saccharibacteria bacterium. Taxonomy (GTDB): domain Bacteria; phylum Patescibacteriota; class Minisyncoccia; order Minisyncoccales; family PWPS01; genus PWHW01. Next base: position 32,267 of record CAYSXL010000003.1, read on the forward strand.
CGCTTTCCGGTGATTCATCGGGAAAAAAAGAAAAAGGCGGTAGCGCTTCCCAGCTCTCGGACAGCTCTTCTTCGCACTCGTCACACAAAAGAAGAAATGAAAGACCTTCCACTCCCCAGGACCCAGCCGATTCAATTAATAAATAAATATGGCGGAAAATACGGAAAAAACAAACTTAAGAGAAAAATACCCGCAACTATTTGAGGTGTTTTCGGCAGAACTTATTGAGTTTGCTTTAAGCGAAAAGACCGCCCGCCAAATAGCAAACATTTGTATTGAGCACAGAGTTATGGAAAAAGAAAAAGTAGAGGGAATCGCCTTTAGGGTTACGTACGCTCTGTTTGGAGAACTTCCAAAAGAAAATCTGGTAGTAACATTTGAAGAGGGGTTGGATATAGAAAAAGAAAAGGCGGAAAATATTGCCAAGAAGGTGGACGAGATTATTTTTTCAAACATCCCCTCTTCTTCACAAAAGGAAGGACAAGGTAAAGAGAAATCCTCGCAAGCCCTTGATAGCACTCAAGGCAAGGGCACAAAAGAAGGAGAACCCAAGGAAGATTCAAAGCCCTTTGATAAAGACGCATACAGAGAGCCGATAGACTGAGGAAATAACTTATGATACAATGAAAAAATGCGTTATAAGGTACCAAGGCATGTAGATTATAAAGCTAAGATCGTAGGACCTGCGACTTTTTCGCAACTGCTTTATATTGGTGCAGTTGGATTTGTTATCCTGATGCTTTATTTCATAATGGGCACATCTACTCTGTTTTATATAATTTCCATTATTTTGGGTGCGGGTGGAGTGGCGCTTGCCTTTTTAAGAATTTCCGACCAACCACTTCCCGAATATATCAAAAAAATGATTATTTTTAGTACCTCTTCCAGAGAATATATTTGGGAAAAAAAGATAGTGCCCATGGAGACGGCAATCCCGAGAAGAAGTAAACCCGGGGAAGGAGAAGGAAAAGATAAGGAAAAAGAGAAAGAACAAAAAAAGCAAAAGGGGAGCAAATTGGGCAATATTTCCAGCGAGATAGAAACGTTTTAGAGAGCAGTTAATAATTGACCTTTGACCCTTGACATTTGACTGTTGACGATGACTATGACCATGACAAATAATAAAAACAACCCATCGTCATTGCGAGGAGCCCGGAGGACGACGTGGGAATCCCGTTTTGAAAATTAGAATTTAGTATTTAGATATTAGAATTTACACTATTATATGCCCGCAAAAAAAAGCGCACAAGATTTTATTCCCATTAAGCAGGTAAGAGAGGGGGTGATTATCCTGGAAAACCAAGG
>CAYSXL010000004.1:0-5797 GCA_964435025.1 uncultured Candidatus Saccharibacteria bacterium
TTGAATTTTGCTAAATTGGTTATTGTTCTTTGTTTATCTCTTGTTTGTTTCTTGTATCTTGTTTGTTTCTTGTATCTTGTTTCTTGTATCTTGTCTCTTGTATCTTGTTTCTTGTATCTTGTTAGTTATTCTTTCACTTCCTCCTCTCTCTTTTCTATCATTTCTTCCACCTTTTTATTATACTCATCAACAATTTCCTGCAACTCATCCTTCGCCCTGTATTTTTCATCCTCGGTCACTTCCCCTTCGTGTTCTTTATCCTGAATCTCCTTCCATGCATCTTCTCTTATTTTTTTCAATCTCACTCGGGCATCCTCCTTCTTCCCGGAAAGCATTTTCAGCAAACCCTGTCTGTATTCACTAGTAAGCGGCGGAAGAATAATACGAATCGCGTCCCCCTCTACCCTGGGACTAAGCTCGGACTCCGCTTTTTGAAGTGCGGCAATAATATCCTTCGTATAGCTTTTATCCCAAGGCTGGATAAGTATCTGTCTTTGCTCGGGACAAGATATGGCGGCAAGTTGTTTTAAGGGAAGTTTTTGGTCAAAACAATCTACAACAATATCCTCCACCAAAGAAGGTGTCGCCCTGTCCGCTCTTATTTTTTTAAGTTCTCCCGTAAAGTATTCTATGACTTTGTCCATTTCCGGTCCTACTTTTTGAATAATTTTTTTATATTCTGCCATAATTTTAATTTTTTATTTATAATTCTCGAATTTTTAGTCGTTGTTTAACGGTTACCGCTTATTTTAAATCTTTAGCATTATTTTTTCCAATGCAAGTTGCACATTAATATTTGTTTTTGACCGCAAGAAAAGTGTCTCCTGTATTTCCGTGAGGGCCTCCCTGGTTTTCTTTGTACTTGCTTTTTCCCTCAACTCCCCCTTCATTCCTTCCTGCATTACTTTCAAGAGATACTCAAGAAAATCCTTTGCCCTTTCCTCTTTGACAATCTCCTTTACTTTCGAAAAACGGAAAGCCATGTCCTTTTCGAATATTTCTTCTATATCACTTTTTAATTTTTCCGCCCTCTCTTTTTTTTCCGGAAACCGGAGATATTCAATTGCAATTCCGGGTCTTTCGAAAGAGAGAGAAGAAACTTCGCTATTTCTTAAACTCTTTTCGATATCTCCTTCGGGAACAGTCGAGAATTTAAGTTCAAATAAGCGTGATATCACCGTAGGAAGTAATATACTCGGATAGTTCGTAACAAGAAAAAATAGGGTGTCTTTTGGTGGCTCTTCCAGCACCTTCAAAAGAGCATTCTGCGCATACGGATTCATTAAATGGGCGTCATCAATCAAAACACCTTTAAAAACAGCCTTCGAACCCTTATAAGAAACTTTATTAATAACCTCTTCTATTTGCTCTAAATATATCTCCTTTTTTTCAGGGGAAACCCAAACCATATCGGTGTGAGTTTTTTCTTTAATTTCCAGACAACTACGACAACAATTACAAGGTCCATCATCTTTCCCGTTGCTACAATTTATCATTTTAAGAAACCAAGAGACAACCTTTCTCTTGCCAATTTTCTCGGGACCGGAAAAAAGAAAAGCATGAGGTATTTGATTTTTTTTTAAAAGTGCTTGTAGTTTTCGTTGTTGATTTTGGTGCCCGATAATCATATTAAAGTAAATGTCAAAAGCCAAAGCCCAAATGACAAATGGCTTGAATGTCTCGTTGTTAATTGTTATTTTGGCATTTGGATTTTAGGCTTTGGCATTTTTTGGTTATTTGCTCATGATGCTTTTTTTGTAGGCGTCCAGATTATCAAGTACAACACCCGCTCCACGAGCTACGGAAAGAAGTGCATCCTCGGCAACAAAAGAGGGAACGCCTGTTTTTTCGGTGACAAGAACATCTATATCACGAAGAAGAGCGCCTCCTCCGGTAAGAACCATTCCTTTGTCCATTATATCCGCGGAAAGCTCGGGAGGAGTATCTCTAAGAACTTGCTTTATAACCTTTATAATTTCTTCCAATGTTCCCGTTACCGCTTCACAGACCTCATTCGAAGAAACTTTAATCGTTCGCGGTAATCCGGTGACAAGATCTCTTCCTCTTACTTCCATCTCCATTTCCTCTTTTTCTTGCATAGCAACTCCTATATTGGTTTTTATATCCTCAACGCTCTTTTCTCCAAGTGCTATATTGTGTTTACTTTTAACGTAGTTGGAAATAGCAAAGTCCATACTGTCTCCCGCCACGCGAACCGAGCGCGAAACAACTATACCGCCCAACGAGATAACCGCTATTTCCGTAGTTCCTCCTCCTATATCAACCACCATATGGCCTGAGCAAGAAGAAATCGGTATCCCCGCTCCAATGGCAGCCAGTATAGGTTCCTTTACCGTATAAACAGCGCGCGCTCCCGCGGAAACACCGGCCTCAATGACCGCCCTTTTCTCTGTTGATGTTATCCCGGCAGGAACGCCCACCATCATTTCCGGTTTTATAAAATTAAGTCCGGGAGATTTTTTGATAAAATGTTTAAGCATTGCTTCCGTTATCCTGTATTCAGCAATAACTCCATCCCGAAGCGGTCTATAAACCTTGATTTCGTCGGGCGTTCTCCCGGTCATATCCTTCGCTTCTCTCCCCACAGCGAGAATTTTATTTTCATAAACGCTTACCGCAACAACGGAAGGTTCGTTTAAAATAATCTCTTTCCCGGGTGCGAAAACGAGCGAATTACAAGTTCCCAAATCAATTCCTATTTTTCTTGAAAACATAATTTTAAGTTTGACTTTTGAAAGTTATCACCGTCAATAGTCAATGGTCAAGAGTCAGGTGTTTTTTATTCTTTTTATTTTTGCTCCAATCTTACATAATCTTTTGTCTATCTCTTCATATCCCCTGTCCGCTTGAGAGATATCCTTTATTACCGTTGTTCCTTCCGCAATAAGACCGGCAATTATGAGCGCCGCACCCGAACGAAGATCAAGCGGATCAAGGCTCACCCCGTGTAGTCTGGTAGGCCCATTTATGATAGCTCTGTGAGGATCACAAATAACAATCTCCGCTCCCATCTTATTCAATTCTTCCAAATATTTTAATCTTCCCTCGTACAAAGTATCATGGATAAGAGTAAGCCCCTTCGCCTGCGTAGAAAGCACTCCCAAGGGTGACTGCAAATCCGTAGGAATACCGGGATAAGGCATTGTTTGTACTTTTCTAATACAAAGATCTTTCCCGGGGGTGGTAGTCACTGCATTTTTTTCTACTTTTAGTTTACCCCCGAAACTCTTAAGTTTGGAAAGGAGTAGGGAAAGTTGCTTTGTGGGTACATTCTCAATTCTTATATTCCCTTTTACCGCCAGTGAAAGGAGGATAAAGGTTCCCGCTTCCATATAATCGGGTGTTATTGTGTGCTCAGCCCCGCAAAGCTCTTCTTTCCCTTTTATTTCTATAGTATTTGTTCCCTCCCCTTTAATATCCGCGCCCATTTTCTTGAGAAAAACCGCTAAATCATAAACGTGAGGTTCCGCAGCAGCAATTTTGATAACGGTCTTTCCCTTTGTCAGTGTCGCCGCCATAAGAATGTTCTCTGTCGCCGTAACGGAAAACTCATCAAGAACGATTTCTTTTCCTCTAAGTCCTTTTTTTGTTTTAAAATGATAAACGTCCGATGATTTCGACCCGTTTTTCTTAAGTCCAAACTCTTCAATTTGGACACCCATTTTTTTAAGAGCGTTCAGGTGAACATCAATGGGTCTCGAACCGATAATACATCCTCCGGGCTGGGGTATTTTAAAAGCTCCGCATCTGGCAACCAAGGGGCCGATAAGAAGAATGGAAGACCTCATCTTGTTGATGAGAGAAAAATCCATTTTTTTCGGATCAATATTCTTTGCGGTAATCTTTATCTTTCTTTTTTCTAAAAAATCAACTTCCGCGCCCATTTTCCTTATTATATCGATCATTCTTTGGACATCATTTACGAGAGGGATGTTATCCAAAATACAAGGAGAAGAGGTAAGCAAAGTAGCCGCAATAATGGGTGTAGCGGCATTTTTTGACCCCCTCACGTCAATAACTCCTTCCATTTTGTTCTTCCCCTCAATAATCAGCTTATCGGACATATTTTTCTTTTTTGTTTACGCTGCAATTATAATACAGAAGGATATAAATATCAAACGACACAAAAAAACAAAATCCACCTTCCATTAAGCCCTTTTCCCCTTTGCACACCCCTGGGGTGTGCATGGGAATTTGATGGAAACATAATAAAACTCACCGCTTTTTAGGCGGCGAGAGGTTTGCGAGAACGAAATTCGAAGATATTATCTCTTTCTCCATTGAGGAGCTCTCCTTGCTCTCTTTAATCCCGGTTTCTTTGATTCCCTCATTCTTGGATCACGGGTAAGGTGTCCCGCTACTTTTAGCTGCTTTCGAAGACTACCGTCAAAATTTTCAATTGCGCGAGCAACACCGTGCCTTACAGCTTCCGCTTGAGAGTTCACCCCTCCCCCGGAAACTACTGCCGAAACGGAAAATTTTCCTTCGTAGCCAAGATTGGTAAGAGGGTCGCTTACTTTCTTTTGTAATTCAAAAGTCGGAAAAAACTCTTCCATTTTTTTCTTATTTACAGTAAACTCTCCCTTCTTGTTCTCGGAAAGACGAACAACGCAAGTGGAAGTTTTTCTTCTCCCGACACCTTGATAGTATTTCTTATTCTTTTTTTCTTTAGTCTCTTTTGCGGACATTTTATTCTACTTTAAGTCTTTTTATTCTTCCTTTTCTCAGTCTGTTTTTAGGAAGCATTCCGTAAACCGCTTTTTTTAACGCAACTGTGGCATTTTTTTCGTTTAATTTTTCGTAAGGTATTTTTTTTAATCCTCCGGGATACCCGCTATGGCGATAATATATCTTATCATCTTTCTTTTTTCCCGTAAGTATTATTTTTTCGATATTCTCCACTACAACAAAACTTCCCCTGTCCTCGCTTTGTGAAAAATTGGGATCGTTTTTACCCGTAAGTAAAGCTACTATCTCTGTGGCAGCTCTTCCAAGGGGTTTCTTTGAAACATCAACTTTGTTTGTCTTTCGATTTAACATATTTACACAAGTTCAATAATAACCATTCTTGCTCCGTCCTCTTTTCGTGGACCAAGCTTCATAATACGTGTATAACCGCCATGGTAATCCTTGTAACGGGGGCCGATATCTTTTACCAATTTATCAACAACATCGGCGGAAAATTTCGTTCTTAAAACCCTTCTGTTGTGAACCGTGTCTTCTTTTGCTCTCGTAATCACCTTTTCAAAAAACATTCTTAGTTCCTTGGCCTTCGCCTCAGTCGTCCTTATTTTTTTATTTAAAACAAGAGCACGAGAAAGCGAAACAAGAAGCGCCCGGCGCTGATCTTTCTTTCTACCGAATCTTCTTTTGTTCTTTATTCTTGGCATAAAAATTTATAAGTTACAAGATACAAGTTACAAGCAACAAACAAATCTCAAATTTCAATTAACCAATAACCAAACGGGTGTTTGAATTTTGCTAAATTGGTTATTGTTCCTTGTTTGTATCTTGTATCTTGTTTCTTGTTTCTTTTCTAGTTTAGCTTTGCTCCTTCTTTTTTTAACTCCTTCTTGATTTCTTCCACTCCTTTTTCTCCCATCCCTTTAATTTCTGCCAGTCCTTTCTCTCCTTTCTTTAAAATTCCTTTTACTGTTTTCACTTTTGCATCTTGAAGAATCTTTTTGTTACGGGCGGAGATATTAAGTTCTTCTACATTAATATCCCCTACTTCCTCACTACCGGATTTCTTGCTCTCTTTTTTGCTTTCCTTTTT
>CAYSXL010000004.1:5897-28093 GCA_964435025.1 uncultured Candidatus Saccharibacteria bacterium
TTCCTTTTTCTCCTCCTTTTCTTTTTTATCTTCGGAAGAAAATGAGGAAAGTAAAGAGAAGTGTTTTCCTAAAATATCGACTGCTTGCAAAAACGCTTCTTCGGGTGTTATCGTTCCGTCTGTTTCTATTTCCAGGAAAAGTCTATCAAAATCGGTTCTTTTTCCTACTCTCATATTCTCTACATAAAAATTCGCTCGTTTTACAGGAGTAAAAACAGCGTCGATAAGTATTTGCCCCACCTCCAATTTCTCTTCCTTTCTGTCTTCCGCTGAAGAATATCCTGCTCCTTTTTCAATTTCAAGCTCCATCTCAAGAGAACCTTTTTTATCGGTAATGGTAGCGACGTGAGCTTCCGGGCTAACCAGTTCCAACTGGGTAGGAACAGTCAAGTCGGCTCCCTTCACCTCTTTCTCTCCTTTTACGCTCAATTTTGCAGTCTGTGGTTCGTCCGAATGCATACGAAAACGAAGTTCCTTAAGGTTTAAAATAATTGTAATCACATCTTCCATAACCCCGGAAACGGTTGAAAATTCGTGCGCCACTCCTTCGATTTTTACTTTAGAAACCGCCGCTCCTCCGAGAGAGGAGAGAAGTACGCGTCGCAAACTATTTCCAATCGTAGTTCCGTATCCCGGATAAAGAGAATCTATTTCAAAAAGAACACTGTTTTCGTTCTTTTTTTCCAGTACTTTGGGATTGGATGGTAAAGGTATCATATTTATAATAAAAATTATCTTGAATAAAACTCAAAAACAGCCGAAATTTCTACTGGAGGAGCTATTTCTTCAATTACGGTCTCTCCCACCACTTTTGCCGAGATATTCTTTTTATCAAGTAAAATCCAAGCGGGAGGATTAAAATTTTTCATGTTCGTCTCAAACTCCTCGAAAAACCTTTTGTTTTTTTTGCCGGCTTTTAATGAAATGATATCTCCTATTTTCACTTGATAAGAAGGTCTATCTACCAAACGTCCATTCACCTTAAAGAACCCGTAACTAACCATTTGCCTTGCTTGCGATCTGGACAACCCAATCCCTGCACGATAAATAACATTATCCAACCGTCCTTCAAGTTTACGTAGAAGCTGATCTCCCGTAGCTTCGGTTTCTTGGCTTTTAGCCATTACATTCTTTACATAACGTAAAAGTTGTTTCTCACGAAGATCATACCAGTGCCTCAATTTCTGTTTCTCCGTAAGTTCTCTTCCGTACTCGGAAACGCGCCCCTTTCTTCTTTTGGGCTTTTGTCCCGGAGCGTAGGGTTTTTTGATCATTGGGCAGTGTTGAGACTCACACTTTTCTCCTTTCAGGAAAAGTTTTGCTCCGGCGCGGCGACATTTTTTACATTCTGTAGATTTTTTCATAGTAAACTAAACTCTTCTCGGGCTTTTCGGACGACAACCGTTATGTGGAATGGGCGTGACGTCCCTAATGGAATTAATAACAATATTCTTTGGAGCTAAGGCGCGAAGCGCGGAAGATCTTCCCGAGCCCACACCTTTTACCGATATATCAACTTCCTTCATCCCCATTTTTTCCGCCTTTTCGGAAATCACGTTCGCAACTTCCGAAGCTGCATAAGGAGTAGCTTTTTTTGTTCCTTTAAAGCCCAAATTCCCCGCAGTCGCCCACGACAAAACTTTGCCCTCCTTATCGGTAAGGGTAATCATAGTGTTGTTATAGGAAGCGGAAATAAAAATACGTCCTTTGGTAACCCCTTTCTTTCTCTCTTTCCCTTTTTTCTTTTTTGCTTCTTCCAGTTTATTTTTTTCCTCTAAAATCTCCTCTTCCGTTTTTTCTATAATTCTCTTTTTTCCCATATTTTTTGAACTCGTTGTTCATCTTTTTATTTGGGGGGAGGTGTTCCTTTCTTTCCTGACCCGGCAACATTCCTTTTATTACCTCGTACCGTTCGGTTATTGGTTCTTGTGTTTTGTCCACGAACAGGAAGCCCCTTCTTGTGACGAACTCCCCTGTAACAATCGATTCTTTTTAGTCTGTCCACACTATCTCTCCTCTCTCTGCGCAGTTCTCCCTCTGTTGTGTTTTCCTTTTCAATTATCTCCCGCAGTTTCTTTTCTTCATTATCGGTAAGTTCGGAAACTCTTTTGGACTCATTAATCTTTGCCTTCTCTAATATTCCTTTACTGAGCGAGGGACCAATACCATAAACATAGGTAAGGGCAATTACCACTCTTTTCTCTTTTGGTATTGTTACTCCTGCTATTCTCGACATAAACTATAAAGATACAATTACTTAAGATACAAGAGACAAGCAAATCACAACTTTCAATTACAAAATAACCAAACAGCCTTTTGAAATTTGTTAAATTGGTTATTGGTTATTGTTTGTTTCTTGTTTTCTTGTTTCTTGGTTATTTTTTATTTTTATTATCCTTGTTTTTGTTTATGTTTCTTGTTCTTGCAAATGACATAAACTCGGCCCTTGCGCCGAACTATTTTGCAGCTCCTACAAATTTTCTTAACTGAAGATTGGACTCTCACTCCTCTAAGAATTGTTTTTATATAGGCAAAGCTAATTTCAAACAGTTCCTCTTTCTTTATTTATCCTCTGTAAACGATTCTGCCTTTGGTTTTGTCATACTCGTTCATTTCCACCGTTACACTATCGCCCGGAAGAACTTTTATCCGATGCATCCTTAACCTCCCCGCCAAATGGGCGTTAATTTCCTCCCCGCTCTCCATTCTAACCCGAAAATGTGTGTCGGGCAGCGCTTCCAAGACTACTCCTTTTTGTTTATTATTGTTAGAACTCATTTACAGGGCGTAAGAATAACAAGTTTTTTAATTTTTGTCAAACTCGAGACTTATCTTTATCCTCTCCGGAACACCGGAAACCCGGGATATTCCAAAGGGGAAGTTTTTCATTTCCACCTCTTCAATATCCGCTTTTTCTCTTATTTTCTCTTCCGCTTCTTCAAATGATATACCGACGATATCTCTTTTTAATGAATCTTTGTCAATGTCCTCGTATATTTCTCCCTTAAAGCTCAAAACTACATCCGCCTCCCTGTCTTCAAAATTCATTCTGGAAAACTTATACTCCACCTCTTCCGTTTCTCTTCTCCACGTTTTCCCTTCGGGTAAAAATCCTTTAATAAAATTTTCCGTATCCTCTTTGCTTGTCGCAATAACTTTAATCTCTACGGTAAGTTCAAAATGAAAACTCTCTTCATCTTCCTCGCTTTCTTCCGTTTTACGTTCAACTACATCCATTGTAAATTGAGTGTTGTTATCGAGAAAATAATCTTCCCCGTACTCTTCCCTCATTCTACTTATTCCTTCTTCCAGAAGATCTTCCCCCATCTCCATCTCCACTCTTCTCATTTCTTCCTCGCTTAAATAAGGTATTTCTTCAAGAGAGCCTTCTTTTGTCAACGTAAAAGATTCTCCCTTTACCCGACCATAGATATTGGTTCCCTCAAGTCCGGGCAGAGCAAATTTTGAGTCAGAAGAAACATTGTATTCTTCTCCCGCTTCGGAAGCAATTACTTCAACATCAACACATCCATCGTTGTTTCTTCTCGCAGGAATAACGAAAGCCTCTTCCGCCAGAAAAAGCTTTCCCTCATCGGAAACAAATCTGGTCCCCTCTCTGTAATTAGCGGGACTATCACTGTAATCCTGACAAACTTCTATTTCGCCTTCCGTTTTTTCTTCCACAATTCTTCTTTCTTCTATGGGAAATTCTCTTTTTTCGGCAACCGTTTTGCTTTGCATTACGCCTCTAATCTCCCCTTCTCTCACAGACCCTAATGCCCGTACTAAAATATCTTTTTCTTCCGAAAAAGTACTTAAAGCGGGTTTTATCGTAATTCTCGTCTGATAAGCCGTATAATAAAAGTATCCCCCTAAAATAGCGACAAGCAAAACACCAAGAAGAAGCCACTGCTTTCCGTGTTGAGGAAGTTTTTCTTTAGAGAGGCTCTGTTTTCCCCCTCTTTTTTCTTCTTTTTCTTTGGGCTGATAAATATCAACTACTTTTTCTGTCATAGCATTATCAATTTAATCTTATTTTACAAAAATATCAAGTAAGTTTCGCCTTTATTCTTCTCACGCCTGCAGAGGATGACTCTTCTTTCTTGATGGAAAATTTGCCAAGCATAGAAGTTCTTTCAACATGAGGTCCACTGCAAATTTCTCTGGAAAAGATATTTCCTTTTTCGTCTTTTACCGAATAGACCGAAACATTTTGCGGATACTTTTCCTCAAAAGACATTAAAACTCCGGAATTTCTCGCTTCCTCGAAATCCATCTCCTCCTTTTCCACTTTCATGTCTTTTTCAATGACGCTATTAACTAAATCCTCTACTTTTTTTATTTCCTCTTTTGTAAGCTTTTTTTCGTAAGAAAAATCAAACCTTAACCGGTCCGCGTTAATATTACTTCCCTTTTGTGTGACCTCTTCTCCAAGAACTTTTCTGAGTGAAGCAAGGAGAAGATGTGTTGCGGTATGCAATTTAACCGTTTCTTCTCCTTTATCGGAAAGCCCGCTCTTAAAAACGCCCGCGGAAAGTTCTCTGGAAAGTTCTTTGTGTTTTTCCATCTCTTTTAAAAATCCATCTTTATCGATATCTTGCCCCCTCTCGCTCGCAAGCTCCTGTGTAAGCTCTATAGGAAATCCGTATGTCTGATAAAGAAAGGCGGCGCTCTCTCCACTAATAATTTTTTTATCCTTCATTTTTTCAAACTCTTTAAGCCCCCTCTCCAAAGTTTTTTGAAAAACTTTCTCTTCTTTATTTATCTCTTCATAGATATAGGAAGAATTTCGTTCAAGCTCGGGATACGTTTCTTTATAAATTTCAATGACCTCTTTCGCTACATCCTCAATCCAGTTTCGGGAACCGATGCCCAGCTGTTTTCCGTGCCTTATCGCTCTTCTTATGAGTCTTCTGACAAAATATCCTTGCTCCTTATTTGCGGGAGCAACTCCCCTTTCGTCCCCAATAATGAAGGTGGCCGCTTTTATGTGATCGGCAATAACTTCAAACGACCTCACCCTCTCTCTATACGAATATGAAGAAAGTTTCTCTATTTTCTTTATTATCGGCAAAAAAATATCGGCCTCAAAAATACTGGATTTCCCTTGGCAAATCATTGCCAGCCTCTCAAGTCCTCCTCCAAAATCAACATTCTTCTGCGGTAATTTATTAAACCCGTTCTCTTTTTTAATAAACTCTATAAAAACACTATTACCTATTTCGATGAATCTTCCACAATCACAATTAATATGGCAGGTTTCATTTTTCCAGAGAGAATTTTTATGATGACCCATATCTTCCCCGAGATCGTAAAAAATCTCGCTATCGGGACCTCCCGGCTCATCAAGGGGCATATTTTCCGGAGGACCGGAGCGAGACCACCAATTATCTTTATCCGGATAATAGAAAATACGTCCATTTCCCATTCCCTCCTTTTCCGCCATATCAACATCCTCCGCGTCAATTCCTCTTTCTTTAAAAAGTTTTTTCCATATTTCCACCGACTCGGTATCTCGCTCAACCCCTATTTCGGGGTTCCCTCTGTATACGGTAACATAGAGTCTTTCCGGTTGAATCCCCAGCTCATCAACAAAAAAATTAAAAATGAAGGGAAGTTGTTCTTCTTTAAAGTAATCGCCAAGAGACCAGTTCCCGAGCATCTCGAAAAAAGTAGTGTGCCGCATATCTCCCACTTCTTCAATATCATCACTTCGAAAACACTTTTGGAAATTAACAAGTCTTTTCCCTTCCGGATGTTTCTCTCCCAGTAAATAAGGGACAAGAGGAAACATTCCCGAATTTACAAAAAGAAGGGTTGAGTCCTTTTCGGGAATAAGCGAAGAAGAAGGAATATCCACGTGTCCTCTCTGCTTATAAAAATCCAAAAACTTTTTTCTTATTTCTTCCGTTCTCATATTCTTTCCACTATCTTTTTAAATTTTTCCGGCTTAAGAGAAGCTCCTCCCACAAGAAGGCCGTCAAACCGAGCTTCCTCTATATAATTTATACAATTTTTTTCATCTACACTGCCCCCGTAAAGTACCGGGATGTCTCCGTATTTGGAGCCCATCTTGGAAAGCACGCTTCTTATAAAAACCCTCCTCTTCGCCGCCAAATCTACCTCGCAAGCCTTTCCTGTTCCGATAGCAAAAAGAGGTTCATAGGCTATAACAACTTCCTTGCGAACCGATACACCTTCCAATCCCTCTAAAAGTTGCTCTTTTATTACCTCGCTTGCCCCCTCTTTTTTCTCTTCTCCAACACACAAGATGGGGGTCAGTCCCGCAGAAAGGGCAGCTTTCATCTTTTGGTTTATTTGACTGCCGGTTTCCTTTAGCACGCTCCTTCTCTCTGAATGACCTAAAATAACGTACCGACAGCCTAAATCCTTTAACATGGAAGGGGAAATCTCTCCCGTAAAAGAGCCCTTTCCCGTTGCCGGGTTTTTAAAAAAACAATCTTGCGCTCCGAGAGTAGCCTTCTTACCAAACGGAACAAAGAGAAAAGGTGGACATACCACAACTTCACATTTTGTTTCCGCTATCTTTTCAGCCCCCGCGAAAAGCTCTTTTGCTTCTTTTAGGGTGGCCGGATTCATTTTCCAGTTGGCAACAATAAGAGGAAGTTTCATAGAATATAATTAAATTACAAATTCAAAATTCAAATGTTTAAAATACAAAACGTTTGGTGCTTTAAATTTGTAATTTAATTGCGCGGTTTCGAGTCTAGAATTTTATAATTATTGTTCTCTCAAATATTCCGCTGCTTTTTCAGGTTTAATGGTGGATATCTCCATCCGCGCTCCGAGTTCAAATCCCGCCCAAATGGAGGTTTTGGGGAGTATCGTCCAGTGCCAATGGTAATAACCGTGGTCCATTCCATCAGAAGGAGCACAATGAAGATAAAAGTTATAAGGAGGGTCATTTAAACCTTTATATATTTTAGAGAGAGCAACCGAGAAGGCATCGGCCAAAAGATCCATCTCTTCCTCGGTTATGTTCTCGAAATATGCCAGGTGTTTTTTGGGAGAAACAATGGTCTGAAAAGCGGCTTTGGAAGCAAAAGGGCACAGGACGAGAAAAAGATCATTCTCGTAAATAATTCTCTCTCGCCTCTCCATTTCCCATTCGTTCATCTGGCAGTATATGCAGTTTTTTTTGCCCTCGTAGTAGTCCCTGCTTTTTGCAAGCGCTTTATTAAGATCAACATCAACAAGGGGCGTGGTCAGTATCTGGGAATGAGGATGGGTAATGGAAGCACCCGCCTCCTTTCCATGATTATGAAAGATAGAAACATAATTCACGTGCTTTTTCTTCTGCAGTTCGCAATATCTCTGCTTGTAAAGCGCAAGCACTTCCCGAACCTTCTCCACCGGAAGCTCCCCTAGAGATTTATGGTGGTCTCTTGTTACCACCACTTCGTGATACCCTACGGCGTTCATCGTCTGGTAAAGGCTGTTCTCTTTTCTTTTTTCCAATTTGTCGGAAGGAAGAAAGGCCGGATATTTGTTAGGTATAGATACCGCGCTCCAGTTATCGGAAAAACTCTCTACCTCCTTCCCGTTTTCAAATACGGAGAGAGCGTTCTCCAAGTTTTTGCGGTCGCAAAAAGGGCAGTCTTCTTCTGAAGATTCTTCTTTATCCCTCTCTTCTTCCTTAAACATCTCCGGGCGCTTGGCTCTGCCCGAAGCCACCACCACCCAATCGCCTGATGAGAAGTCGTAACGCAGTTCCGACGGAAACTCTTCTTTTTCTTTTTCTTCTTTATTTTCTTCGTTCATATGGACTATTATATAGAAATTTATACTAAAATTCAAACAACCAAATTAAATTACAAATTCAAAATTACAAATCACAAATAATATCAAAATTCAAATGTTCAACCCCGTTAGAAATTTAATTAATGAACGTTAATGACAGTATAAGTTTCTATAATTAAAAGTGGTAGCTTCTAACGGGGTCAAAATACAAAACGTTTGGTGTTTTAAATTTGTAATTTAATTATTCCGGTCCGTTAGTACTTCGCATCCTTTTTCCGTTACCGCCATCGTATGTTCAAAGTGCGCGGAAAGAGATTCATCAGCGGTTTTAATTCCCGTGCCGTCTTTCTCGTAGGTGGTTTTTGTGCTTCCCGTAGAGAGCATCGGCTCAATACAAAAAACCATCCCTTCTTCTATTTTCAAGCCCTTGTGTCTTTTCCCTTGATTAAGTATTTGAGGTTCTTCGTGTATATTTTTCCCTATGCCATGTCCGCAAAGTCCCTCTACCAAGAAAAAGCCGCTTTTTTCGATATGACGCTCTATTGTATTCCCTACATCTCCAAGTGTATTCCCCGGCCTTACTTTTTTTATGCCCCGTTTTAAGGCCTTTTTTGTTTCCCTTATCAGTCTCATTTTTTCTCCCTCTACTTCGCCAACAGGGACTGTGGCCGCCATATCGGTATGAAACCCTTTAAAGAAAAACCCTAAGTCAAGAGAAAGAACATCCCCTTTCCTTAGCTCATACTCCGAAGGAGACCCGTGGACAATGACTTCGTTAACGCTCGTACAAAGCGCAGCGGGAAATCCACGATAATTTTTAAAAGAAGGCTTCCCTTTTGCTTCCTCAATAAGCCTTTCAGCATATTCGTTTAAAAATGACGTAGTGATTCCGGGAGAGACCTTTTCCTTTATTTTCTCCATTATTTCCGCCAATATCATTCCTCCTTCTTTCATTTTTTCTATATCTTTTTTTGCCTTTATGAGTGTCATTTTTTATTGAAAAAATCGTTTATTTTTTCTCTGAGCTCCCTGTCCACTTCTTCCACCGACTGCTCTCCGTTTATCTCTAATAAAACTCCTTTCTTTTTGTAATAATTAATAACGGGATTAACTTCTTTCTTAAACCACCTAAGCCTTTCTTTTATTTCTTCTTTATTATCATCACTCCTTCCCCTTTTCCCGAGCCTGAGCTGCGCCTCTTTTTCGCTTACTTTAATATAACAGGCACAAAAGTTATTTTGCCACCCAAACATATCCATTACTTCGTCAAGCATATGCGCTTCGTAAAGTTTTCTGGGATTACCGTCAAACAACACTCCCTTCACCTGCTTTTTGTGAAATTCAATGAGTCTGGGCATCCACAGATAAAAAACCAAAGGAGTGGGAATAAGCCCACCCCTTTTTAAACTTGCTTTAATTTTTCCTCCGATAAAATCCTCTTTCTCGGCCCTCTTGCGAAGCATCTCCCCCGTATTTATGACAGAAAATCCATTTCTCTTTTTTAAGATTCCAATCTGAGTTCCTTTTCCGCATCCGGGACGCCCAATAATGGAAATAATTTTAAACTTCTTCATATTCCAAACTCTTCAATTTCCTGCAAGGTACGAAAGAGAACGTCGTTTATAGTCCCCACCCCGTCAATGCGGGAAACCTTGATATTTTGGGATGAAAGATACTCCAAGATGGGGAATGTTTTTTCTTGGAATTCTTTTAGCCTTACTCTTATGGTCTCCGGATCATCCATGACTCTTTTTTCCAAAGTAGAGCCGTCTATGGGACAGACCGTAAGATCCCTTGTTTCAGGCAAGTCAACTATCGAATGGCGCATTAAAGAACAAACTTTTCTGTTGGTATTCCTTTTAATAACTTCCTCCTCGCCTACTTCAAGAAATATCGTCAGTATGTCTTCTTTCTTATAAAGCGATAGGAAGAAAGGAAGCGCTAATGACGCTTGATTTACGGTACGCGGATAGCCATCGAGAAGCACCGTATCCGCTTTGTTTTGTGCTACCTCCAGGCTTTCCTTTATTACAAAGGCAACAAACTCATCATCACACAAATGTCCTTTACGCCACCTTTTTTCTTGCTCTTTAAGGCTGTACGTATTGTCGCCTATTTTCATAGACTCATCTTCTTTGGCGTGCAAGAACTTCTTTTCCAAGAGTTTGCTTGTCTCCATGTGTATCATTTTTCTCTTTTCTGCCAAGAGAAGGCTTTGTGTTCCTTTACCCGAGCCCGGAGAACCTATTAGTATTACGAGCTTATTATTAGACATAATCTCGTGGCTTATGACCCCAAATTCCGGTTAGTCAATAGCCAACAGTTAATGATTAATGGTCTATCTTATATTGTCTCATATTCTCTCATTTGAAGTTGCGCGTTTATCTGTCTTATTGTTTCCAGAACCACGCTTACGATAATAATGAGAGATGCTCCTCCAACAAGAAATCCGAAAGCCTCGACATCCGTTAGCCCGGAAATAGCCATGGGAAGAACGGCCACCGTCGCCAAGAAAAGCGCTCCCACAAGAAGCACTCTATTTAAAATATAGCTTATATGGTTCGCTGTCGGCTTTCCCGGTCTTATTCCCGGAACAAAACCACCCATCTTTTGCAAATTCTCGGAAATACTTTTCGGATCGAAAGTAACCGCTGTATAAAAATAAGTAAAAAGACACACGAGAACAAAAATAAGTCCTCCGTAAACCCATGTCATTTCCAAAAAGGCGGACACCGCCCCCGCAACCTGCCCTATAAAGCCTTCCATGCCCACGAGAAACCCTACGACCATCGAAGGAATCACTACCATTGACATAGCAAAAATTATCGGTATTACACCTGCGGGATTTAAACTAAGAGGCAAGTATGTTGAAGCCCCTCCGTAGATTTTTCTTCCTCTTACTCTTCTCGCATAAGAAACGGGAATATTTCTTCTTGCTTCATTTACGTGAACCACTCCGGCAATAATAGGAAGTCCAAGGAGAAAGAAAAGGATGTACATCGGCACCATGTCAGGGTTAAACATTATATCCCTTACCGCCTGCCCGATATTTGCGGGAAGCGAAGCTATAATACCCGCAAAAATCATAAGTGAAACCCCATTCCCTATTCCCTTTTCCGTAATGAGCTCTCCTATCCACATAAGGAACACCGTACCGGCGGCAACCACGGATATGATGGTAATTATATCAAACGGGGATAACGGCGGAAGCACTCCTTGGTTTTGGAAAAGTGTAAGCATTCCGAAAGTCTGTAAAATGGCAAAAGGGACGGTTAAAAGCCTGCCGTATTGATTGACTTTTTGTCTGCCGCTATCACCCTCTTCACTATACATTTTTTTAAGAGCCGGCCAAACAAGGGTAAGGAGTTGGATTACAATAACCGCTGTAATATAAGGACCAAGCCCGAGCATAACTATAGAAAACTGATCAAGCGTTCCCCCAATAAGCAAATCGGCGAATTGGAACATTTGGAAACCTTCAAAAAATTCTTGCATTTTCTCGGGATCAAACCCGGGCATGGGGATATTCGCCATAAAACGAAAAACCGCAAAAGCTCCAAGAACAAAAAGAATTCTTTTTCGAAGATCGGGGATTTGGAATACTTTTATTATTTTTTCAAACATAATGTTTACACAACCTTTGACTTTTAACCTTTGACCTTTGACAAGTTATGGTCAATGGTCAATACTTCCTCCCGCTTTCTCAATTATATCCTTGGCGCTTTTCGAAACAAAACAGTCTTCCACCTGAAACTGCTTCTTGGTATTACCTCTGCCCAAAATTTTAACAGGATATTTTTTCCCTTTCGGAAGAATCCCTTTCTTTATAAGTGTTTTGGGAGTTACTTTTTCCTTATCCGTAAAAGCCTTGTCGAGTAAAGAAACATTAATCACAAAACACTTCTTTAAAGGAGAAAACTTATATCCTCGAAGTTTGGGATAGCTTTTAATAAGCTCCCTTATAATTGGTGGCATCTTTCTTCCCGCACGCGCTTTCTGTCCTTTAACCCCTCTTCCACAATAAGTACCCCTCTTTCCGCCTCTGCCCGTGCGTTTTTCCTTTTTCGTTTTGTTTTTTGGTCGAAGCTCGTGAATTTGCATAATCAAGTAAGTTACTTTTCCTCTTTTTTATCCTTTTCGGAAACATTTTTCTTACGCTTTGTTTCAGTTTTTGGTGAAGTTTTTGTCTCTTTTTTTTCGGTTTTTTCTCCGGTTTTTTTCTTTACAGCACTTTTTTTCTCGGTATTTTTGCCCTGCTCCTCTTTGGGTGTTTCACCGTCCTCTTCCTTTTCCTTGGCGGAATCGACACTTGCTTCTCCTCCCCCGGAAGGTTTCAATCTTTGCAGAGCCTCCATTGTCGCTTTAGCGTTGTTTAATTTGCTTCTGGTATTTCCTATAATTTTCCCGGAAATATTCTCTATTCCCGCCAAAGAACAAATCGTTCTCACCGTTCCTCCGGCAACAAGCCCTCTTCCCTCCGTTTGCGGTTTAAGAAGTACGACTGCCGCCCCATGTTTGGCTTTTATTTCATGAAGAATAGTTCCGCCTTCAACAATCGGGATACTGACCATCGATTTTTGAGCTTTTTTGTTCGCTTTCTCAATAGCTTGCTGCACATCCTTTCCTTTTGCAATCCCTATTCCCACTTTTCCGTTTTTATTCCCGGCAACGACTAAAGTACGGAACCTCAAGCGCCTTCCTCCCGCAGTCATTCTTTCAACCCTGCTTATACTAAGGACTTCGTTATCAAACTCTTTTTTGGTATCGTTTTTTTTCATAATTGAATTTAAAATTGTAACCCTCCTTCCCTTGCGCCGTCCGCAAGCGCCTTAACACGACCGTGGTAAAGATAACCTCGGCGATCAAAAACTACCTTTTTTATTTTTTTCTCTTTCGCTTTCTTAGCGATTATTTTACCAACCTCAAAAGCAACGGGTGTTTTCCCTCCCTCTTTTTTTTCGACGCTGAAATCATTTGCCGAAAAAAGCGTTTTTCCCGCTTCATCGTCAATAATCTGAGCATAAATATGTTTTGAGGAACGGAAAACCTGAAGCCGCGGTCTTTCCGAATCACCAGAAACACGAGCTCTTATCGCCTTATGTCTTTTTTTTAATTTCTCTTTGTCCGTCATGGTTTTCTTTTTTTATACCTTGTTTTCTATCCTCCTACACTCTTTTTACCTTCTTTCATTGCCACTTCCTCGTTTTTGTATCTTATTCCCGTTCCTTTATACGGCTCGGGAGGTCTTACACTTCTTATCTGGGCCGCAACACGACCAACCAAATCCTTTTTAATCCCGGAAACGGAAACAATATCCTTTGTTACGGCAAAATCTATGCCTTCTATTTTTTCTATTTCCACAGGATGAGAATAACCCACTCTAAGAATTAATTTTCCATCCTGCACTTCTCCTCTGTAACCCACTCCCTTTATTTGCAACTCTCGCGTATACCCTTTTTCGACACCTTCTATAGCATTAGCGACAAGCGATCTTACCGTTCCCCAAAGCGCCTTGCTTTTTTTGCTTTTCTTTTTCTCGGAGACGGTAATCTCTTCTCCTTCCTTTTTTACCTCTATTTCTTCAGGAATATCAACCTCAAGCTCACCCTTGGGCCCTTTTGCTTTTACTTCCCTTTTTCCTATCTCAATATCCACTCCCTCGGGAACTGCAATTGGTTTTTTTCCTATTCTGGACATACCTATAAAAATTATTACTAATTTTAAATAACAAAGCCTAAAATCTAAATGTCAAATAATCTATTTTGTCATTTGTCATTTGGGTTTTGTCATTTGACATTTTTTCCTACTACCATATTTCACAAAGCACTTCTCCTCCCAAGCCTTTTTTTCTGGCCTCCTTGTCTGTTACTACTCCCTGCGGGGTGGAAATAATGGAAACTCCTCTTCCTCCTTTAATACTCTTTATCTCTTTGCTCTTTTTGTAAATTCTCTGTCCGGGAGAAGAAACCCGCTTTATTTCCGTTATCGCGAGATTGCCTCCTTCATTATAATTCAAGACCAGCCGTAAATATTTCCTTCCCTCTTTCTTTTTTCTGATGATTTTACTAATAAATCCTCCTTTCTCCATGCAAAGAGCTATTTCGCCTTTTAGTACGGAAAAAGGAACGTCTATCATTGGTTTTGATGCCGTTTGCGCCGTCCATATTCTGTTTAGCATGTCCGCGATTGGGTCGGTATTCATAATTATAAATCTGATTGGAAACTTTTAATACTACTACTTAATAAATTACTAACTTGATTTCCTAATTCCGGGTACATCCCCTCTATTTGCCATTTCACGAAAACATATCCTGCAAAGACCGAATTTCCTAAGAAACCCTTTGGGTCTTCCACATTTAAAACAACGGCGATTAATTCGGGTTACAAATTTTGCGATTTTTTTTGATTTTTCGATTTTCGCTTTTTTTGCCATACTTTATTTTTTATCCTCAGAATTTAAAGCCAAAGGGACTCCCATTTTTTTCAGAAGTGCTGTTCCTTCTTCTCTGTTCTCTGCCGAAGTAACAATGCTTATCTCCATTCCGAAAAAGAAATCCGTATCGTCGGCGGATATCTCCGGGAAAACCAGTTGCTCTTTGATCCCCACTGTCAGATTTCCGCTACCGTCCATACTGGAAGCCTTTATTCCCTGAAAATCTCTTACACGGGGAAAAACGATGTGAATAAGTTTTTCTAAAAACTGATACATTCTCTTCCCGCGCAAAGTAACACTCAGCCCTGCAGGCATTCCTTCCCGCAAACCAAACCCGGAAACCGATTTTCTTGCCGGTCTGAGTTGGGTTTTTTGTCCCGTAATAAGCATTAAGTCATTGGAGATTTTTTTCAACACCTCCTGCTTTCTCCCGGGGTCTTTTGTGACCCAGTTTCCAACTCCCACATTAATAACAACCTTTTCCGGTTTGGGACACTCCAGAACATTTCCCAATTCAAACTCTTTTTTAAGTTCCGGAACAATCTCTTTTTTGTATTTTTCTTGCAAGTCTTGCATTATATCTTTTGATTACATTTCTTACAAACTCTTCCTCCCTCTTCTTTACCCACTCTCACCCCCTTATTGCACTTTGGACAAAGTAATTTGACATTGGAAACACTTACCGGTCCGGGAAATTCAACTACCTGTCCTTTTTTTTCTTTCCCTTTCTGTTTTCTTTGCTGTTCCGGAGAAACGTGCTTTTTGAGAAGATTGACACCTTCCACGGAAAGCTTCTTTTCCTTGGGAAAGGCATGCAGAACCTTGCCCTTTTTTCCACGGTCCTTGCCTGCAATTATTAAAACTGTGTCATCTTTCTTTATTTTCATGGTAATCTCAATTTTATACTACCTCTTTCCCCATGGTTACTATTTCTTTAAATCCTTTTTCTCCAAGTTCTCTTGGTATGGGTCCGAATATCCTTCCTCCCCTCGGCTTCTTGGTCTTTCCGTCCAAAACGACAGCCGCATTTTCATCAAACCTGATATATGTTCCGTCTTTTCTTCTAAAATTGTATTTTTGTCTTACAATAACAGCGCGCACAACATCGTGTTTTTTTACTGTCTTTCTCGGTTCCGCTTTTTTTACCGCGGCAACAACGATATCACCAATTCTGGCGTATCTTTTTCTTGTACCTCCAAGCACGCGAAAACACTGAATCTCCTTCGCCCCCGCATTATCGGCTATTTTTAGAACTGTTTCTGTTTGTATCATTTTTCTATTTTACTTGTTACTTTCCACTTCTTGTCCTTGGAAACAGGTCTTGTCTCTTCAATAACAACCTTATCACCCACTTTGAACTCTTCATTTTCATCGTGCGCTTTATACTTTTTGTGACTCTTGTATCTCTTTTGAAATCGGGGATGTTTCTTTACCCTTTCCACTTCCACTATCACGGTCTTATTCATTTTATCGGAAGTAACTCTTCCTTGCATTTTATTTGCCATGATTTTTTTCTTCGTTTTTATTCTCTTTTAAAATTGTCTTTATCCTTGCAATATCTTTGCGTAAATTAGCCGCTTCTTTGGTGTTCTTTGACTTCGTGTTCGCGCCGGAAAATTTTATTTCGGCCAGTTTCTTTTCTTTTTCTTCCAATAGCTTTAAGCAGTCGCTTTCTGTTTTTTTTCTTATCGCTTTCGGTTTCATTTTACTGTTTTTTTACAAACTTGGTTTTTACTGCAAATTTATCTCCCGCCTTGCGAAACGCATCTCTCGCCTTTTCCTCGGGAATACCGTCAATTTCAAATATAATCCTTCCTCTTTTTACCGGAGCCGCATAATGATCAACACCTCCTTTTCCACCTCCCATCGGCACTTCTTGCCCTTTCCGCGTAATCGGTCTATCGGGAAAAATCCTTATCCACATTTTCCCCCCTTTTCTCAGATACCTGATGATAGCTCTCCTTGCTGCTTCTATTTGTCGAGCACTAATAGGTCCGTTCTCCTCTGATCTCAGTCCGTAACTTCCAAAATTAATAAAAGAACCTCTTTGGGCAACTCCCTTTATTTTTCCTTTACGGTGTTTTCTGTGTTTTACTTTTTTCGGAAACAGCATATCTAAAACTTTTCGCCTTTATAAATAAACACTCTTACTCCTATAGCTCCGTAAGGGCACCGGGCCATATTAAATCCGTAATCAAGATCACCGCGAATTGTTGCTCTTTTAAGTTGTCCTTCCTGAAAGTGTTCCGTGCGAGCGATTTCTATTCCGTTGAGTCTTCCCGCAACCTGAATTCTTACACCCTTTACTTCCTTATTCATCGTTATCTTGTGTAAGGCCTGTTTAACGACTTTCCTGTAGGGAATTCTTTTTTCCATCTGTCTCGCAATATCTTGTGCGGCAAGCGATGCGGAAAACCAGGGGTCTTTTATTTCCTTTATTTCAAGTTTAACTTTTCTTTTTTCATCATTCGAAATTTTACCTATCATCTTTTCCACCCTCTCTTTTAAGTGTTTAACCCCTTCTCCTCCTCGGCCGATAATAAGGCCGGGCCTGGCACTGTGGATAATAACACTTATCTCTTCGGAAGATCTTTCAATTTCTATCCTTTCAACTCCTACCTCACGAAGTAACTCGCTAAGAAGCTCCTTAATTCTGTAATCTTCTTCCAAGAAACAAGCAAAGTTTTTTTCGTAAAAACCTTTTGATCCCCAGTCTTTCGTCTCGCTTATCCTGAAAATTTTAGGATGGACTTTGTGTGTCATACCCGGTAGTAGAAATTCGCTACGAAACTGTGTTTCGCGAAACGAAGTTTTCTTTTTATATTGTAATTCCGTTTTTTCATAAATTTAAATGATTGATAGACCGCCCTGTGAGCGAAAACAGTGAATTTTCACTACCGGGTCATATTGATTTACGTCTAAATAGTTGTTTTTTATCTCCTTTTACTTCTTTTGCGCTCTCTTTCTTTGCGCTGGTATCCTCCATATGCCTTGACTTGGAAGACCGCATGGAAACCTCTTCTTTCGGTTTTTCTGTCTGATAAACTTTCTTTATTTTTTTCTTGCTTTTCTTTTTCGCTTGACTCTCTCCCGTCGCCCCTTCTTCTCCCAATTTTATTGAAATATGTGATGTCTTTTTTTGAATGGGAAACGCCGATCCTCTTGCACGCGGTCTGAATCTTTTTATCATCGGTCCCCCGTCAACTTTTATTTCCGAAATATAAAGATTTTCTTTTTTTAATCCATGGTTATGCTGAGCATTCGCGGTTACCGACCTTAAAAGCTTTAAAATAGGCTTTGCCGGTCTTTTTATCGTAAACTCAAGCATTCTTTCCGCGTCCACCACCTTGTGACCACGAACAAGATCCGCCACCAATCGGACTTTCCTGGGAGAAATTCTTGAATATTTAAGTTTTGCTTCGACAGACATGATTAAAAATTTATAAATGATTTTAAATGACAAAGCCTAAAATCTAAATGTCAAATAATCTATTTTGTCATTTGTCATTCCTTTGACATTTGGATTTTGTCATTTGTCATTTCTTCTCTTGTTCTCTTTGCAATCTTCCTCCGTGTCTTACAAATCTCTTGGCCGGTGAAAATTCTCCCAAAAGGTGTCCTACCATTTCTTCGGAAACCGTCACTTTTACAAATTCTTTTCCGTTATAAACTCCGAAGGTACAACCTATCATTTCCGGTGTAACAGTTGCTCTGCGAGACCAAGTATTTATTACTTTCTTCTCTCCGCTCTTAAGATTCTTCACTTTCTCAAGCAGTTTTTCGTCTATAAAAGGACCTTTTTTTAAACTTCTAGCCATAATTATTTAAAAGATACAATTAATCAAGATACAAGATGCAAACAATATTCAATAACCAATTTAACAAATTTCAAAAAGTTTGATTATTTTGTAATTGAAATTTGTAATTTGTTTGTTTCTTGTTTCTTGTGTCTTGTTTCTTATCTACATTATTTTTTACCTTTTTTCTTCTTGCTCGCTCTTTTTATAATATATCTATCGGTATGCTTTCTCTTTCTGGTACGAACACCTCTCGCAATTTTACCCCACGGAGTCTTGGGAGCGGGCATTCCGATAGGAGCCTTTCCCTCTCCTCCACCATGAGGATGGTCTACGGCAGCCATTGCCGAACCTCTTACTACCGGTCTTCTTCCCATCTTTCTCGCCGTTCCCGCCTTTTTGATCTTTCTGTAACGGTGCTCAGGGCGTGATACCTCACCGACGGAGGCAAAACAAGCATTTACAATTTTTCTGACTTCTCTCGAAGGCATACGTAAATGCGTCATCTTCCCTTCGTGGGCAAGTACAATAGCACAAGAACCGGCGCTACGAACAATTTTTCCCTTTCCCTCGGGATGAAGTGCTATGTTGTAAACAGCGGTACCAACCGGAATGTTTTTAAGCTGCATCCTGTTTCCTTTTTTGATTTCCGCTTTCTTGTCAGTAATTATTTCATCTCCTTCCTTAATCTCTTGGGGAGCAAGAATATATTTCTTTTCCCCGTTTTCGTATTCTACAAAAGCAATATCGGCAGTCCTGTTCGGGTCATACTCTATTTGTTTAACCGTTCCTTTAATTCCAACACAAGGTTGGCCAAAATCAACACACCGATAGAGACGTTTTGCGCCTCCCCCTTTGTGCCTTACGGTAATCTTTCCCTGATTGGATCGCCCCCCTTTCTTTTTAATAGGGGTTCTCATCTTTTTTTGTTTCTTTACCCTTGGATTCATAACACAAAATTAAGCTAAAGTCAAATCAATACTTTGTCCTTTTTTTACTTTAACAACCGCTTTTTTATATCCTTTTTTCGTTCCTTCGGTTCTTCCGACCCTCCTTTTTTTAGAAGGAATGTTTATTATTCTTACCGAAACAACGTTTACCTTGTATTTCCTTTCCACTTCTTCCTTTATCTCCCTTTTATTTGCCAACCTGTCCGTGCGAAAAGTGTAAAATCCTTCCCCTGCCAAATCGGTAGATTTTTCGCTAACATGCGCTTTACTTAAAATGTATCTATTTTTCGCCATCTTTCTTTAATTTAAAATTTAAAATTTTCTTTTATAACATCCACCGAAGCTTTCGGTACAATAAGATGTTTGTAAGAAAGGGTATCCAGGGGGTTTATGTCCTTCGCCTGCATTGTATCGACGTTTTCCAAATTCCTTGTCGCAAGTAAAAGGTTTCTATCCAATTCCGGAAGAACTATCAAGACGCTTTTTCCTTCATGTGACAAATTTTTCAAAAATTCACGCATTTCTTTCGTTTTCGCCTCTTTTATTTTCAGATCGGAAACGAAAAAAATCATGTCTTTTTCCTTTTTTGCGGAAAGAACCATGGAAAGAGCTTTCTTTTTTGTCTTTTTGTTGATTTTCTTTTTGTAATCCCTTTCGCTTCGGGGACCAAAAGTCACTCCCCCGCCCCGCCATATAGGAGAACGACTGGAACCGTGTCTCGCGCGTCCCGTTCCTTTTTGCCTCCACGGCTTTCTTCCTCCTCCTCTTTTATCACCCCGTTCTTTCGTATGGGCGGTATTTTGTCTCCTGTTTGCCATCTGAGCTTTAACCGTTTGGTAAATAAGGTCAGGATTCACTTTAACCCCAAACACCTCCTCCGGAAGACTAATCTCTTCCGTTTTTTGCCCCTTCATATTGTATAAATCCGCTTTTATCATACTTTCTCTATCGTTAAAACACCTCCTTTTCTCCCCGGAAGCGCACCTCGCAGTACAATTACGTGTTTTTCCGTATCAATTTCAATTATTTGCAAATTTTTAACCGTAACATTGTCGGCTCCCATTCTTCCCGCCATCTTGGTTCCTTTAAATACTCTTTGAGGGAAAACCGCTCCGATGGACCCTCCTTTTCTGTCGGTATGTTTTGTTCCGTGAGTGGAAGTACCCGCCCCGGAAAAATTCCATCTTTTCATTACTCCCGCAAACCCCTTCCCTTTGGATATGCCCCTTACCTTGACCTTCTCGCCCGGAGTAAAGTTCTCCGCGGTAATTTCATCACTTACATTAACATCAAAACTTCCTCTGACTTCGTGTACATGCTTATAGGGTCTTGCTTTTTGGGATTTTTTTATTTTACTGCTTTTGATTGGCACAAATCCTATCTGCACGGCATCATAACCGTCTTTGTCTTTGTTCTTTACCTGTGTTACCTTGCACGGTCCCGCTTCAACCAAAGTAACCGGAAATGCTTTTCCTTCTTCGTCAAAAACTTGTGTCATTCCTAATTTTTTTCCTATTATAAAATTCATTTTTTTGATCTTTACAAAACTAAATATCGAGGTTTCCCCCGATATTAGAAAGTCTGGAAACCGAAGCGCAACCTTTATTAATTAAGCCACGCCTTTACATCTTAATCTCAATATTTACTCCCGTAGGTAGGGTTAAATTCCTGAGCGCATCAAGTACTTTTGCGCCCGGACTAACAATATCAATAATTCTCTTGTGTATTCTTATCTCGTACTTTTCCTTCGATTTATTCTGCACAAAAGTAGATCTATTCACCGTGTACTTTTTTGTTTCCGTAGGAAGCGGGGTGGGTCCTAAAACATCACTCCCGTATCGAAGCGCCGTATCGATAATTTGCTTCGCGCTGGTGTCAATCACTTTGTGGTCATAGGCACGAAGACGAATACGGATCCTTGATTTTACTTCCTTTTCTTTTACCATCTTTTTATTTAATGATCTTGCTCACCACTCCTGCACCTACTGTTTTTCCTCCTTCACGAATAGCGAATCTCATCTGTTCTTCAATAGCGATAGGCGCAATAAGTTTAACTTTTAATTTCGCAGTATCCCCGGGCATTACCATTTCGGTTCCTTCGGGAAGTTCCACTTCACCGGTAACATCAGTGGTTCTCATGTAAAACTGCGGTTTATATCCTTTAAAGAAAGGTGTGTGTCTTCCTCCTTCATCTTTGCCCAAAATATATACTTCCGTCTCAAATTCGGTGTGGGGAGTTATAGAACCTATCTTTGCAAGTACTTGTCCTCTTTCTATTTCATCCTTTTTGGTTCCTCGGAGGAGAATTCCCGCATTGTCTCCCGCTCTTCCTTCATCCAAGCTTTTATTAAACATCTCAATACTTACAACAGTGGTTTTTGTCGTATCGTGAAGACCGACGATTTCCACTTCTTCTCCCGCCTTTACAACTCCTCTTTCGATTCTTCCTGTAGCTACCGTACCTCTTCCTTCAATAGAGAAAACGTCTTCCACAGCCATAAGAAACGGCTTATCTTCATCTCTCTTGGGTTCGGGAATATGAGTATCCATAGCTTCCAGGAGCTCGGCAACAGGTTTTATCGCCTCATCATCGGCAGAAGTCGCTTCTCCCGCCTTAAGAGCGGATCCTTTGATGATAGGAATCTCGTCACCGGGAAATTCATAACTGTTCAAAAGCTCCCTTATTTCCGACTCGACAAGGTCAATCATTTCTTGATCCTCAACCATATCAACTTTGTTTAGAAAAACAACAAGTGAAGGGAGTCCTACCTGACGAGCGAGTAAGAGATGTTCTCTTGTTTGAGGCATTGGTCCGTCCGTAGCGGAAACAACCAAAATTCCTCCATCCATCTGTGCCGCGCCGGTAACCATGTTCTTGACATAATCGGCATGCCCGGGACAATCAATGTGGGCATAATGTCTATTTTCCGTTTGATACTCACGATGAGAAATGGAAATAGTAAGTCCTCTGGCCTTCTCCTCGGGAGCGGAATCAATATCCTCTACACTGGTTTTCTTGTCAAGAAGCCCTTTTAAGTGCAAGGTGTTTATTATTGCCGCGGTAAGAGTGGTTTTACCATGGTCAACGTGACCGATGGTTCCCACGTTAAGGTGTGGTTTTCCTCTTTCAAATTTTTCTTTACCCATATTTTTGTTTTTTTAACCTTTAATAAAATGTTTTTAATTTTGATTTTTTGTTGTGCTCTCAAAAGCCTCTTAATATTACACTATTTGTTCAAAAATTTCAACACCCAA
>CAYSXL010000004.1:28193-32694 GCA_964435025.1 uncultured Candidatus Saccharibacteria bacterium
CTACTTTGTTATTTGCCATTCTTTTGGCATTTGGATTTTGTCATTTGCCATTCTCTCTTATCTTCCTTTCTCAATAATTTCCTGCGCAATATTATAAGGAACCTCTTTGTAACTGTCAAATTCCATAGAATAATTACCTCTCCCTTTGGTAAGCGAACGCATAGCCGTTACATAACCGAACATTTCCACAAGGGGAACTTTTGCGCGAATAACTTTCTGTGCTCTCTTTCCTTTCGTTTCTTCCGTGCATTCAACTTCCCCCCTTCTCGAAGAGATATCTCCCATAATGTCTCCCAAATATTCAGGAGGAATAATAACCTCAACTTTCATAAACGGTTCAAGAAGTACGGGATCCGCTTTCTTATAAGCATCTTTAAATGTCATGGATCCGGCAATCTTAAAAGCCATCTTGGAAGAATCCACTTCGTGGAAAGATCCGTCGTAAAGTGCCGCGCGTACATTTACTATCGGGTATCCGGCAAGCACCCCTTCATCCATTACTTCTTCAATTCCTTTTTCCACAGCGGGAATATACTCTTGAGGAATAACTCCGCCCTTAATATCATCGACAAATTCCAGTCTCTTATCACCTTCTTCCGGGAGTGGCTCGATACGAAGTTTGACATGACCGTACTGCCCTCTTCCTCCGCTCTGCTTAATATATTTTCCTTCCTCATCGGCCGACTTACGTATAGTTTCTTTGTAAGCAACTTGGGGTTGACCTACCTGTGCTTCCACTTTGAACTCCCTTTTCATTCTGTCCACAATAATATCGAGATGAAGCTCACCCATTCCCGAAATAATCGTCTCTCCCGTTTCGATATCGCCCTCAACACGAAAAGTCGGATCTTCTTCCGAGAGTCTCCTCAGAGCAATTCCCATCTTTTCCTGATCTTCTCTCGTTTTCGGCTCCACTCTAATTCCTACTACGGGTTCGGGAAAAGTAATGTCCTCTAGGACAATAGGACTATTTTCCTGGCACAAAGTATGTCCGGTAGAGGTCTCTTTTAGTCCTACTACGGCAACAAGGTCTCCCGCATATATTTCCTGAACCTCCTCTCTCTGATCAGAGTGCATTCTTAAGATACGGCTTATTCTTTCCTTTTTGCCGTTGCTTGCATTAAATACATATGATCCACTGGTAAGCTTTCCCGAGTAAACACGAATAAAAGTAAGGCTTCCTACATAAGCATCATTAGCTAATTTAAAAGCAAGTGCGGAAAATGGCTCCTCGTCCGTAAGCTCCCTTGACATAGGTTCCTCGCTCTTAGGATTCTTTCCTTCCACAGCCGGAAGGTCGGTAGGAGCGGGAAAGTAATGGCAAATAGCATCAAGAACCGGTTGTACTCCTTTGTTTTTTAGGGCGGTCCCGCAAAAAACAGGTACAGCCTTGTAATTTAAAACTGCTTTTCTCAGAACTCTTCTTATTTCTTCTTCCGATAATTCTTCTCCTTCCATGTATTTACCAAAAAGCTCTTCATCCTCGGTGACCACCTTTTCTATCATCTCACCCCTCCACTTTTCAACTTCTTCTTTCATATCCTCGGGAACATCCTCTTCCTCGATTTTCTCTCCAAAATCTCCTTTAAAGCGAATAATTTTCCTTGTTATAATATCTATCACTCCTTCAAAATTTTCTTCTTCTCCCAAAGGAAGCTGCATAGCAACGGCATCGGGAGTGAGTTTTTCCTTTATCGATTCCAGGGAATCTCCGAAAGACGCTCCTGTTCTATCAATTTTATTTATAAAACAAATTCGCGGAACGTTGTACTTGTCGGCCTGCCTCCAAACCGTTTCCGATTGAGGTTCTACTCCCGCTACACCGTCAAAGACAACAACAGCCGCATCCAAAACACGCATTGATCTTTGTACTTCGGCGGTAAAATCAATATGCCCGGGAGTGTCGATAATATTTATCCTGTATTCATTCTCTTTCTCTTTTTCCATTCCCATAGGTACCCAAAAACAAGTAGTTGCCGCGGAAGTGATAGTAATCCCTCTTTCTTTTTCTTGATCCATCCAATCCATGATTGATTTTCCGTCATGAGTTTCTCCCACTTTGTGGGATATTCCCGTATAAAAAAGCATACGCTCGGTAACCGTGGTCTTCCCGGCGTCAATATGTGCGATAATACCAATATTTCTATACCTGTGTAGGGGATATTCTCTAGCCATGACAAATTATTTATTTAGCAAGATAGGCAAACGCCTTGTTCGCTTTTGCCATCTTGTGCATAGTTTCTTTCTTCTTTACCGCTTCTCCCTCGTTTTGAGAAGCGCTGAGAATTTCATCAAAAAGTTTCTCTCTCATTTGT
The DNA here is from genome assembly GCA_964435025.1 of uncultured Candidatus Saccharibacteria bacterium. Lineage (GTDB taxonomy): Bacteria > Patescibacteriota > Minisyncoccia > Minisyncoccales > PWPS01 > PWHW01. The sequence goes on from CAYSXL010000004.1 coordinate 30,509, forward strand.
TTCCCTTTCTTTTTTCTTGCGGCTTCAATAATCCATCTCATAGCAAGACTTACGGAACGCTTTTTATTTACTTTCATGGGAACTTGATAAGTCGCACCTCCTACCCTTTTTGAACGTACCTCCATCTCGGGGGATACATTTTCAATCGCTTTTTCAAAAACTTCTATCGATTCTTTCTTCGCTTTTTCTTTTATATTCGCAAGCGCTTCATAAACCATCCTTCTCGCAATAGTCTTCTTTCCTTCACGCATAACGTGATTAATGAACTTGGAAACCATCACGCTTCCGTAAAGAGGATCCGGCTCAATTGTCTGCATTTTATAAGATTTTTTCCTTTCTACCTCAAACATAAACGAGTAAAATTACAAATTCAAAATTCAAATGTTCAACCCCGTTAGAAATTTAGTTAATGAACGTTAATGACAGTATAAGTTTCTATAATTAAAAGTGGTAGCTTCTAACGGGGTCAAAATAAAAAACGTTTGGTGTTTTGAATTTGGGATTTTTAGATTATTATTGTTATTTTTTCTTCGTTCCGTATTTACTGCGTGATCTGATTCTTCCTTCAACGCCGGTAGCGTCAAGCGTTCCTCTTACCACATGGTACCTTACACCGGGAAGATCTTTTACCTTTCCTCCTCTCATAAGTATCACCGAGTGCTCCTGTAGTTTGTGCCCTATACCGGGAATATATGCGGTAACTTCCGCGCCGTTGGAAACCCTTACTCTCGCCACTTTACGTAGCGCCGAATTAGGTTTTTTAGGAGTAACGGTGGTTACTTTAACACAAACTCCTCTCTTAAAGGGAGAGGGATATTTCGACTTCTTATTCCTCACATTATTAAATCCATAGGAAAGAGCGGGAGAACTATCTTTTCTCTTTTGCTTTTTCCTTCCTTTTTTTATCAACTGATTTATAGTAGGCATCCTTTTATTGTCATACAAAAATAAACTGCAAGGCCTATCCAGCCTCTGCTGGCGTATATTACATAAAATTTTAAAAAAGTCAAATACTCCCTTTTTTCCTTCTTACACCCCCTAGACGCACAAGGCGTATCCGCTTAGATTTTTAATCTCTGCGCTCCCGAAAGAGCCTCTTTTGTCAACCTTTCTATGTCCAATTCTTTTTCTTCTTTTATCGCAAGAGAAATAGCTCCTTTCGTTTCCGGGTGTTTGGGCAAAAACCTCACGCAACAATCTTCTTCCGGCAAAATAGAGATATCGTACGTTCCTATTTTCTTTGCCTTTTTTATTATCTCTTCCTTGTCAAACCCTATGAGGGGGCGAAAGACCGGCATGCTTACAACACTATCCGTTACTCCGATATTTTCTATGGTTTGTGAAGCAACCTGTCCCAAACTTTCCCCGTTTACTATCGCTCCCGCCTTTTCCTTTCTCGCGATTTTTTCCCCTATTCTCATCATACTCCTCCTGTAGAGAAGCACTCTCATGTCTTCTTTTGTGTTTAGCATTATTTCTTTTTGCAAATTATCAAAGGGAACAAGATAGAGCAAGGAATTCCCCTGAAAACCGGAGAGAACTTTCACAATTCTCTTTGCTTTTTCTATGGACTGTTTGGAGGTACTCGGATAAGCATGAAAGTGAACGAAAATATTTTTTACTCCTCTTTTTGCCGTAAAAAAAGAAGATACCGGAGAATCGATTCCCCCGGAAATAAGAGAGATTGCCTTTCCGCTAACCCCAACAGGAAGCCCCCCAAGGCCTTTTATTTTTTCAAAATAAATATAGGTCTCCTCGGAGGTAATCTCTATAATACAATTTAGCTCGGGCGTCTCAAGATCAACTCGTTTTTTTGTTTCTTTTTGCACCATTTCTCCTAATCTGGTGGCAAATTCAACGGAGGATAATGGAAATTTTTTGTCTGAACGCTTTACCGTAATGCGAAAGCTTTCAAAGTTTTTGTTTTTTATGGCGGAAAGCACCTCTCTTTCGATCTCTCCCGCATCGGAAGTAGTAATATAAGCAAAAGAAAAATAGGCTATGCCAAAAACCTTTTTTAGCTTTTCCTTGATTTTATTTGCTTTGCTAAATACAACAATCCTCCCCCGGGGAGAAGAGATGTGGGCCTCGGGAAGAAGTTCTTTTATGTTGGAAACCAACTTTTTTTCAAAGAAACGGCGGTTTCCTCCTTTGGTACCTATTTCTCCGTAGTGGCAAATTACACA
>CAYSXL010000005.1:0-28116 GCA_964435025.1 uncultured Candidatus Saccharibacteria bacterium
TCTTGTATCTTGTTTCTTGTCTCTTCCCCTTCATGCTCTTTATTTTCGAGGACCATGCCTTTTAAAGCCATATCCGGGAAACAGGTTGAACGACCTGCGGTGAATTGGAGATGGTCCGTGCTTTCTAATGGCATCCCTGTGTTTTTTTGTTCCGTATCCTTTGTGTCTGTTAAAACCGAATTCGGGATATCTTTTATGGTAATTTTCCATTACTCTATCTCTTTTCACCTTGGCAACAATCGAAGCCAAAGAGCACTCCCTAATTTTTTCATCTCCTTTGACAACGGATTTTTGCTTTAAATTGGTTTTTATCTCAAAATTTCCGTCTATAATGACCAGAGTATCTCTGCACTCTATTTTCTCCAATGCTCTCTTCATGGCAAGCTTGGTAGCTTCCAGAATGTTTATTCTGTCTATTATTTTTTCGGAAACCACCCCGACACCCCACACTATATCGGTATGATTAACAACTTTTTGGAAAATTTTCTCACGTTGCAAGGCGGAAAGTTCTTTCGAATTCCGCACTTGTCCCCAATTTTCAATTTCGGTATTCCAATTTTTGACCATTACGGCCGCGGCAACTACGGGTCCTGCGAGAGGACCCCTTCCCGCTTCATCAATTCCTACAATTTTTCGCTTCTTTCTTTTTTTTGTCATATCATATAAAATGGGTCTGAAAATGGTATTTTTATGACTGAAGAAAATAATAAAGAATCAGCAGAACACAATATAAACTTTACTCATTTACACGTACACACCGAGTATAGCATCTTGGACGGGCTTTCTAAAGTTGACGATCTGCTGGATTACGTAAAAGAAAACGGGATGGATAGTGTTGCCATTACCGACCACGGTGCGCTTTACGGAGCTATCGATTTTTACAAAAAAGCGAAAGACAAGGGAATAAAGCCGATAATAGGCGCTGAAGTTTATATGGCGCTGGGAAAATTGGACAGCAAAAAACCGAATATCGACAATAAATCATATCATCTCGTATTACTTGCAAAAAACGAAGAAGGGTACCGTAATCTGGTAAAGCTTCTGACCACGGCTCACCTGGAGGGTTTTTATTACAAACCACGTATCGACGAAGATTTACTTGCAAAGCACGCAAGCGGTCTTGTTGCTCTTTCCTCTTGCATCCAGGGAAAAATTCCCCGACTCATACTCACAAACAAAAGAGAGGAAGCAAAAAAATTGGCGCTCTACTATAGGGATCTTTTCGGAAAGGACAGTTTTTACCTCGAAATGCAACATCACCCCAATATAGAAGAACAAAAAACGGTCAATGATGCTCTTGTGGAGATATCGAAAGAAACGAGCATTCCTTTGGTTGCTACTTGCGACTCCCACTATCTTCGTCCCGAAGACGCGAAAACACAAGATATTCTCATGTCCATCGGAACGGGTTCGGATATAGACAACCCGGAACGCCTCACGATGGAAGGAGACGATTTTTCTTTACGCACCCCCGAAGAAATGAAAGAGTTTTTTAAGCATACTCCGGAGGCCTTACATAACACGCAAAAAATAAAGGATATTTGTAATTTAGAACTTCAACTCGGAAAGACAGTACTCCCCCACTATCCTCTCCCGGAGGGAATTACCGCCGATGAAAAACTTAGAGAACTCTGTGAAAAAGGAATTAAAAAAAGATATCCCGAAGAAGAGAAAGAGAAGGTGTTAAAGAGGCTTGATGCCGAAATGGAAGTGATAACGGGCGCCAATCTTTCTTCTTACTTTTTAATAGTTCAGGATTTTGTCAATTGGGCCAAAGCAGAAAGAATCGTAGTAGGGCCCGGAAGAGGGAGCGCAGGAGGCTCAATCATCGCATATCTTTTGGGAATAACAAGCATTGACCCTCTTCGTTATGATTTGCTCTTTGAAAGATTCTTAAACCCGGGAAGGGCAAAAGTATCGCTTCCCGATATCGATCTTGATTTTGCCGACAGAAGAAGAGACGAAGTAATTCACTATATTGCAGACAAATACGGCAAAGACAATGTAGCCCAAATAATAACTTTCGGAACCATGGCGGCAAGGGCAGCGATACGCGACGTAGGGAGAACTTTGAGTTACTCTTATTCTTACTGTGATAAGATCGCTAAATTAATTCCTTTTGGCTCCACTCTTAAAGAAACAAAGGAAAATACCTCTGAGTTCAGACAACTCTACGATACCGATGAAAACGCACAAGTTCTTATTGATCATGCGGAAAAACTGGAAGGAGTGGTAAGACACGCTTCAACACACGCTTGCGGAGTAGTTATTTCAGACAAACCTCTGCACACCTCGGTTCCTTTACAAAATCCGACACAGAACGAAGACACAGTCGTTACTCAATACGCAATGGAAGACGTGGAGGATATGGGACTCTTAAAGATAGATCTACTGGGATTAAAAAACTTAACCATTATCGAAGACACGCTAAAGAGAATACACGCCGTACGCGGAGAGAGTCTCGATATAGAGAATATTCCACTGGATGATGAGAAAGCATTCCATCTTTTGCAAGAAGGAAAGACCGTAGGTGTTTTTCAATTGGAATGCCTTTCTGGGAATACGATTATATCAAACACGACAATAGAAAAACTTTATAAAAAAAGAGACAAAAAAAGACTTTGCTCCCTTTATCTGGACAGCGGAAAAATACACTTGAATGAAGTTATTGACGTTGTTAAAACCGGAAAAAAGAAAACCTACACACTTATTGCAGAAAACGATTGGTATATAAGAGCTACTGAAAATCACCGTTTTTTAACAAAAGATGGATGGAAAAAATTAAAAGAAATAAAAGTTAACGACAAAGTATTGATTAGAGAGAAAGCAAAGCACCTAGTATATCGATCATGCAAGTCTTGCAATAAGCAAATCTATGATAATCCAAAAAAAGAAACTACTTTTTGCTACCGTTGCTCTGCAAAAACGTACAAAAACCCAAGCAAGCCGATTTCAAGAAAAAAAATTAGAGAATCACGAGAAAAGTTTTATGCACAAGGAGGTAAGCCGTGGAACCATGGTCTAAATAAAACAAATAGTCAGATATGGAGAGAAACTTCAGAAAAAATAGCCAAAGCTCTTTCTGGAAGAAGCTTAGAAGATCGCTGTGGTAAAGAATGGACTGACGCCTTTAAAAAGTGTATGTCTAAAAAATTCAGCGGTTCAGGAAACCCTATGTTTGGAAAACCTTCTCCTCACAGTAAAAAAGGCTTCAGGAAAGATTTAGGTCATTTTGTTCGATCTTCTTGGGAGGCAGACTTCGCACGAATACTAAAACTCTATAAACTAAAATACCAGTACGAACCAAAAACTTTCTTTTTAAAAAGAAAAAATGGAGAAATTATTCACTATACTCCAGATTTTTTTGTTCCTTTAAAAAATACATTTTATGAAGTTAAGGGATTCTTGCGAGACCTCGATGAAGAAAAGATAAACTTATTCAAAGAGCAGTACCCACAATACAAGTTTGTTTTAATTAACACTACTCGCTTCGCTGAGCTTTCTTTAGATCATAAAAACCTAATTAAGTGGGAATGTCCTCAAACACCAAAAGAAGGTTTTCGTTTTGTAAGGATAAAAAAGATTCAATATTTTGGAGAAGAAACAACTTACGATATTAAAATGAAATCTCCCGGAAATAATTTCCAAGCAAGTGGATTTATAGTCCATAATAGTGGAGGTATGCAGAGATATTTAAAACAACTAAAACCAACCGATATTGAGGAGGTTATTGCCATGGTTTCTCTGTATCGACCCGGGCCGATAAAATTCATCCCCGACTATATAGAAAAAAAGCACGGTAAAAAAGAGATTACTTACATGCATCCTTTACTCGAACCGATACTAAAGCCCACTTACGGAGTTTGCGTTTATCAAGAACAAGTGATGAAAATAGCTCAAAATCTCGCCGGGTACACTTTGGAAGATGCAGACGTACTAAGGAAAGCCATAGGAAAGAAAATTGAAAAACTTCTTAAGGGTCAGAAAGAAAAGTTTATTTCCGGCATTAAAGCAAAGGGTATAGATAAAGAAATAGGAGAAAAACTTTGGAGTTGGATAGAACCTTTTGCCCAATACTCCTTTAACAAGAGCCACGCTGCAGCCTATGCGCAAGTTGCCTACCAAACGGCTTTCCTTAAGACGCATTATCCCAAGGAATTTATGTCATCCCTCCTTACCGCGGATCAGAACGATACCGAGCGAATAGGCTTTCTGATAGATGACTGCAACCGGATGAATATCAAAGTCCTGCCTCCCGATATAAACGAAAGTTTTATGGGATTCGGTGTCGTTCCGAACAAAAACGAAATTAGATTCGGACTCTCAGCTATCAAAAATGTCGGTCTGAAAATAGTGGAGGAAATAGTAAAAGAAAGAAAAGAAAACGGCTCTTTCAAATCTCTCGATGATTTCCTAACCAGAGTCGATTCTCAAAACCTAAACAAGAAGTCAATGGAAAGCCTTATCCTTTCCGGAGCATTCGATAAGTTTAGGGAAAGAGGAGAACTTATCCATAATCTGGAAAGAATCCTCGAGTATAGTAAGGAAAAAAGAAAACACAAAAATAACGGACAGACCGGACTTTTTGATACCCTAAAAAAGGAAAGCGATTTAAAATTGGAAAAAGCTCCCAAAATAAATAAAAAAGAAAAATTGGAATGGGAAAAGCAACTCCTCGGTCTCTTTATTACGGGACACCCCTTGCAAGAACTGACGGAAAAAATAAAAAACGGCAGCATCCCTATCCGGGAAGCGAAAAAGCAAATGTCCGAGAGCAGAGTCCGTATTGGCGTAATAGTCTCCTCTGTAAAAAAAATAATTACCAAGTCGGGAGAACCGATGTACTTTGTAAAAGTTGAGGATCTTGCCGACAATACGGAGGTGATAGTTTTTCCGAGAGCTTTGAAAAAGAACGGATCTCTTTTTAAAGAAGGAAAACCTCTTTTTATTTCCGGCAAAATAAGCCATCGCGACGAAGTTCCGAAAATAATTTGTGAAAGTGCCGAAGAGATAAAATAAAAAATTTAATAAAACAAGTTTTTTGTGGTATAATGAGAAAATACAATTAATCTGATAAAAGTTATGGACAACGAAGATTTGACAAAAATCAGGCACTCTTTAGCTCACATTCTGGCACACGCCGTTCGAGATTTTTATCCTAATGCTAATTTGGGCATGGGTCCCGCTATCGAAGGCGGTTTTTACTATGATTTCGGGAATGTAAGTATAAAAGAGGAAGATCTTGCTAAAATTGAAAAAAGAATGAGAGAACTTGTAAAAGAAAGACTCTCTTTTAAAAAGGAAACGAAAACAAAAAAGGAAGTACAGGAAATATTTAGAAATGAGCCCTACAAACTGGAAATGATAGAAGACATGAAAGACAAAGAAAACTTTTCCGTTTACAGAACGGGAGATTTTGTTGATCTTTGTGAGGGGCCTCACATTGAAGATACCAGTGAAATAAATCCCGACACCTTTATCCTTGATAGATCTGCGGGAGCTTACTTTAAAGGCTCCGAAAAGAACGAGATGCTTCAAAGGATATACGGTTTAGCGTTTAACACCAAAAAAGAACTGGACGACTACATTGAAAAAAGAGAAGAAGCCCGGGAGAGAGACCACCGAAAGATAGGAAAAGAGCTGGAGCTTTTTATGTTCGATGAAGAAGTCGGACAAGGGCTTCCTCTTTATTTGCCCAAAGGAGGAATACTAAGACATCTTCTTATGGATTTTGCCATGAATGTTTATCTCCAAAACGGGTACGAGATAATCTCTACTCCCCATATCGCGAGAGAGGAACTATGGGAACGCTCGGGACACTTAAAATTCTACAAAGACGATATGTACGGCCCTCTTTCCGTTGATGGAAAGAACTACCGCCTAAAACCAATGAATTGTCCTTTTCACGTAAAGATGTACAAGTCTCGGAAAAGAAGCTATAAAGAATTGCCCATAAGATGGACGGAAATGGGAACAGTCTATCGCTACGAAAAATCGGGAGAAATTCACGGGCTAACAAGACCGAGAGGATTTACACAAGATGACGCACATATTTTTTGCACTAAAGAACAGCTGGAAGATGAGATTACCACAGCGTTAGAAATAACACGCTATATTTACCGTACTCTTGAAATGGAAAATCTCCTCTTTAAGCTCTCTATTCGTGACCCAAACAGCCCCGATGAATATTTTGGAGAAAATGAGGCTTGGAAGGAAGCGGAGAACTCTTTAAAAGAGGCTCTTGAATCATTCGGTGCCACCGACTATGTTCTCGACGAAGGGGGAGCTTCCTTTTATGCTCCCAAAATCGACATCGATGCAGTCGATGCTATGGGAAGGAGTTGGCAGCTTTCAACTATCCAGGTAGATTTTAATCTTACTTCTCGTTTCGAGATGACCTACATAGACGAAAAGGGCGAACAGAAGACTCCTTTTATGATTCACCGCGCACTCCTTGGATCAATTGAACGTTTCCTGGGTGTTTATATCGAACATACAAAAGGAGACTTCCCTTTTTGGCTTGCGCCCGTCCAGGTGTGGGTAATTCCCGTCTCTCAGAAAGCAACCGACTACGGAGAAGAAATTCTTCAAAAGTTACGAAAAGAAGGAATGAGAGGAGAATTAAAAGAAAGCGGAGAAACTCTCGCAAAAACAATACGAAACGGAGAGATAAAAAAGATACCTTATCTTCTCGTGGTAGGAGAAAAAGAAAAAGCTAACGAATCCGTAAGTATACGTTACGGGGGGAAAGATGAAGGAGTTTCGAAGTTAAACGTTCTTATTGAAAGGTTAAAAAAGAATAACCGTCCCTCATGAGCAATGCCCGAAATTACTCTTTCAACCGAAAAATTGATAAAAAATTATCTCCGTACCCGGAAAAAATCCGGCAGTAGCGAATCTACCCCTGAAAACTACAAAGAGTTTCTCACCTCTTACGCCTATTCCTCAACAAGAAATATCATCTCCATAGGGGAAAACATAAAGGAAGAAGAAAAGGAAAGACTCCTGCTTTCCGCAATCCAAAAAGCTTTTTTCGGATTAAATCCTTCTTCAAATACTTACAAGGAAGCACCGCTTAAAGAACGTCTTTTTAAGAAACTCTTTGGCTTTTTCAAGTCACGAAAGACACCTTACTTTCTTATAGCGGATATAATAAGTAAAAACCCCGAAAAGGCAAAATCACTGCTGGAAGATCCGGAAAAAGCGGAAAAAGAGATTTCCAAAAGCTACAAAGAGGCGGTGACAAAGATACAAAAACACCTTCTTCAAGACATTACTCACAAAACTCTTATTCTTTTTGTAGTACTATTATTTCTATTTGCAGTACTCGCTGAGCTTTTCTCTCCCATAGCCTTAATAAACCTTGTCACTCCCCTGTCGCTTATGTTGCTTCTTTCCCTGTTTGTCAAAACTCCTCCCGAAAAAAATAGGAAGAAGATGACTCTGCAAATTTTTAAAATTATATACAAGAAAGAAAAACCGAATACCGATCGTATAAACTTTTTCGTCGGCAAGCAGCCCTTCCTTTACCTTGCGGTTTCTCTTTTCTACATAATTTGTTTTTTCCTTCTTGCAAGCGCTATTACATGGGCCCTAGTTTTTCTGGGAAATCCCCCGCTACATTCCCTACTTCTTATACTTTCACTTTCTTTTGTTTCTTTCACCGGTATAAGAATAAGAGAGAAAATGAGAGAGTTTTATACAGTAAAGCGGGAAGAAAGTTTTTTTGATGTAATAATAGAGATATTTTCCCTTCCTTTGGTTTGGATGGAAAAGTGTAAACCTTTACTATCTTCTCCCAAAGTACGGCCCTCTTTTAGTAAGCGACGCCCTTCAAAAAAACATTCCTTTTCCGAAACATTGCAAGGATGGAGAAATTCCCTAAAAAGGAAAAAAGATAACTACTACAAAAACTAAACCTGATAAGATTATCTCGTATGAAAAAGTACTGTATTATTACTTATGGTTGCCAGATGAATAAAAACGACAGCGAAAGAATCGCCTCTTTTTTTGAAGAAAACGGATTGGAGGAGGGAGAAGAAAGCACAGCGGATGTCGTTATTATTAATGCTTGCAGTGTTCGGCAGTCCTCTATAAACAGGCTACAGGAAAAAATAAAACGCATCCAAGAAAGAGAAAAAAAGCCCGTAACTGTTCTTACGGGATGTGTGCTTGAAAAAGATAAGAAGAAATTCAGGCCTCTTTTCGATTACCTATTGAAAACGGAAGATCTACCGCGCTGGAATCTGCCCTTTCTCTCGGGGCAAGATAAGGATTACTTCCAAATACCGCCCAAAAGAGGTAGTATCAACGCATATATCTCCATTATGACCGGTTGTAATAATTTTTGTGCCTACTGCGTTGTCCCTTATACAAAAGGGAGAGAAACTTCTCGCCCCGCAAAGGAAATTATCAAGGAGGCACACGCGGCAATTAAAGAAGGGTGCAAAGAAATCTGGCTTTTGGGGCAAAATGTAAATTCTTATAAAGGGGAAATCGGTTTCCCTGAGCTCCTAAGGAAAATAAATAATATAGAAGGAGATTTTTGGATAAGATTTACCAGCTCCCATCCCAAGGATTTTTCTGACGGAATTATCTCCGCGATGAAGAATTGCAAAAAAGTGACCCCCTATTTAAACCTTCCTCTTCAGTCTGGAGATGACGAAATATTAAAGAAAATGAACCGTTCTTACACCTCTTCTCATTACAAAGAACTGATTGAGAAAATACGAAAGAGCATCCCGCAAATAGCATTATCAACGGATATTATTGTCGGTTTTCCCGGAGAAACGGAAAAGAGTTTTAATAACACGGTTAACCTTTTTAGAAAGATAAGCTTTGATATGACCCATATCGCCAAATATTCCCCCCGCATGCATACAGCCGCCTATAATATGAAAGAAACCGTATCGGAAAAAGAAAAAAAACGGCGCGAAAAAATACTTACGGAAATATTAAAAGAAGACAATCTCGAAAAAAACAAGCAAATTGTAGGAAAAACTGTGCGGGTTTTAGTTAAAGGGAAAAACAAAAAAGGTTTTTTGAACGGGAAGACGGAAGGCTATAAAGACGTTATTTTTAAAGGAACAAACAAGATTATCGGCAATTTTGCAAATATAAAAATAATTGACTACTCTTCATGGGGGCTAAAAGGAAAAATGACCCGAAAATAATTACAGTTTTAGGCCCTACTTCTTCGGGGAAAAGCGACTTAGCTGTTTCTCTCGCAAAAAATTTTGACGGAGAAATAGTTTCCGCAGATTCAAGGCAAGTATATAAGGGAATGGACATCGGTACCGGCAAAGTTACCAAAGAAGAAATGGAGGGAGTCCCCCACTATCTATTAAGTGTAGCAAGTCCGAGAAGGAAATTTACGGTTTCCCAATACCAAAAAAAAGCAGCGGGTGCGATTAATAAGATATTAAAGAAGGAAAAACTTCCCATCGTCTGCGGCGGTACTGCCTTTTATATAAGCGCCCTTGTAGATGGAATGATACTTCCGGAAATTACTCCGGACTGGAACTTTCGTAAAGAATTAAATAAAGAAAACTGCGAAGAGCTTTTAGGAAGATTGGAGAAAATCGACCCACAAAGGGCAGGAAACATTGATCCAAAAAACAAAAGAAGACTCGTAAGAGCCGTAGAAATTGTAGAAAAAACAAACGAGCCCGTCCCATCTCTTAAAAAAAATTCTTTCTACTCCCCTCTTTTCTTGGGAATAAAAATAGATAGAGATACCTTGAACAAGAAAATTGATAAGCGGCTGCAGGAAAGATTAAAGGAAGGAATGGTGGAGGAAGTAAAGAATTTGAGGAAATCAGGAATTTCATGGCAAAGACTTGAGTCCTTCGGGCTTGAATACAAATGGATTGCTCTTTATCTTCAAGAGAAAGTAAGTTACGACGAAGCAATAAAAAGGCTATCCTTAGAAACAAAAAATTTCAGCAAGCGCCAAATGAATTGGTGGAAAGGAGATACAAGAATAAATTGGATAAGAGACTACAAGGAAGCCGAAAAGTTAGTAAAAAACTTTTTAAAAGCTCCCCTAAATTAAAAAACCAAGGATTCAGTTTCCACACCTTTTTGCCTCCGAAATCACCATCAAAAAATGTCAAAGGTGACACTTGACATTTTTGTTTGGGAGTTAGGTTTCCGGCACAAAAGAGGAATTCGGCGATCTCGGGATAATATAAAAAGGCGCGGATAGTTAGCTGAGTTTCTTTTTGAGTGTTTCGTTTACTTTCCCCGGCTCTGCTTTTCCTTTTGTTTTTGCCATCACTTGACCGACGAGAAATTGTAACGCTGTTTCTTTTCCTTCTTTATAATCTTTTACTGCCGTTTCGTTCTCCTTTAAAACTTCTTCCACAATTTTCTCTATTTCTTTTCTATCATCCATTTGGGAAAGATTATGTTCTTTTACGATATGAGACGGTTCCTCCCCTTTTTTACTCATTTCTTTAAGAAGCCCTTTTGCTATTTTGCTGGATATTTTTTTCTCGTGAATAAGCATCACAAATTCGGCAAAATTTTCCGGCGTAATACGACATTCGTTTATGCTCTCCCCGCCAAGTATTCCGAGGAGATCGGACAAAAGATAACTTTTTGCATGATGAACAGCTCCCTTAATGTCTTTTCCGTTTCCGAGACCGGAGATTTCACTAACCACTTTTTCAAAATAGTTTGAAAGATCTTTATCTCCAATAAAAACCTCCATTTCTTTTTTGTCGGTAATTCCGTATTCTTGGATAAATCTTTCTCTCTTCTTTTGAGGTAGTTCGGCCCTAAGATGAAGTTTGTCTTTATTGAAAGGAGGTTCGTTTAATATAAGTGGGGGAAGATCGGGTTCGGGAAAATATCTATAGTCGTGAACATCTTCTTTGTCTCTTTGTGAAAATGTTGCCTGCTTCCCTTCATCCCACCCTCTCGTCTCCTGTATAATCCTTTCCCCTTTTTCCAATATGGATTTTTGTCTTTTTGTTTCGTATTCCACCGCTTTTTGCACGGTGCGGAAAGAATTTAGGTTTTTAATCTCCACTCTCGTACCTTTTCTCCCTTCCATATGTGAAAGAGATATGTTCACTTCCACTCTCATTTGCCCCTTTTCCATATTTCCTTCAGATATTTCAAGGTGGCGTAGAATAAGCCTTAGCTCTTCCGCAAAGCCCCTCGCCTCTTCTCCCGAGCGTATATCCGCCTCCGTGACAAGTTCCATAAGTGGCACCCCCGAGCGATTGAAGTCAACAAGTGAATAACCTTTTTTTTCATCATGAATAAGTCTTCCCGTATCTTCTTCCAAGTGAATGCGGTTAATACGTATTCTTTTTTCTCCCACCTTCAAATGACCGTTATAACAAAGCGGTCTCCTGTCTTGAGATATCTGATAGCCTTTCGGAAGATCGGGATAAAAATAATTCTTCCTGTCAAAACGAGAAATATCTCTCAGTTCACAATTTAACGCTCTTCCCGTTTCGAGAACTTTTATTACCGCATCTTTATTTATCACGGGAAGTGTACCGGGATGTCCAAGGCAAAGCGGGCAAATGTGCGAATTCGGCTCCACCACCTCCGGCTCATTCACACAACTGCAAAACATTTTCGATGCCGTCTTGAGCTGTGTATGAATCTCCAATCCGATAACGGGGTACATATGTTTTTAACTTACATTTTCTTCTTTTGCGATTTCTACTCCGGAACTTGTCCCTATAATATCGGCTCCGGCTTCAATCATGTATCTTGCTTGTCTGTAGTTTTTTATATTACCGGAAGCTTTAATAAGAAGTCCCGGGGCATGTTCTTTCATGAGGCGAAGATGGTGTGCTTTCTCCTCCACCTCTCTTTCTTCAAGCGGGTCTTTGGAAGTTGCTGTTTTTACACAAATTGCTCCCGCTTCTTTTGTAAGTTCCGAAGCCTTTTTTACTTCCTCGTCAGTAAGATAACCCGAACCTATGATTACTTTTGTATTTTGTATCTTGCAAATTTCCTTCAAATCTTCCAATACTTTATCGTGTCTCTCGTATTTTATATCTACGATATTTATAACTATATCAAGCTCGTCCGCTCCTTCTTCTTGCGCTTTTCTGCAAGCAACCATCCTTTCTTCGTGAGAGCTAAGTCCCATGGGAGGATCAATAAGCACCACTGTTTTTACTTCGCTTCCCTCTAATCTCTCAGATACTGTTCTTACCCACTCGGGGTTCACACAAACTCCGTGAAATCCGTATTCCTTGGCTTCATCACAAGTTTTATCTATCGCTTCCTTAGTAGCGTCTTTTTTGATATTGGTATGATCTATTGTTCTAATAACACTCATGTTTTTTATTTTTAATTATTAATACGGGCTAATGATAGCATAAATAGAGAGCGATTAAAAAAACTATACTTTTTTTTCTCTCTCCAATATTTGAAACTTAAGAAACTCGTTCTTTCCTTTTGTCTCTTTTATCACCTTCCAATTTTCTTTTTTAAAAACAGGAAAATAAACATCGCCCTCGTATTCTCCGTTGACTACCGTGAGATAAATTCTGTCTGCTATTTTTAAAAATTGTTCATAAACGGATGCTCCGCCGGCTATCATCACTTCTCCCGTTGCAAGAGAGAGCGCTTCTTCTATTGATTTTGCGACCGTTACTTTATTATCGGCAAATAATTTCTCCTCGGAAAGAACAATTATTTTTCTTCCTTTCAGGGGGTTTTTCAAAGATAAAAATGTTCTTTTCCCCAAAACAACAAACTTCCCCATGGTCTTCTTCTTAAAATATTGCAAGTCCTCGGAAAAATTCCATGGCAAACCCTCCCCCTTTCCTATAAGTCCGTTTTTGTCTGTTGCTACAATTATGGAAATCATACCGCCATTTTCGCCCTTATTGGCGGATGGTGTTTGTAATTTTCAAGCTCGATATCTTCCGGTTTAAAATTATCTATGTCTTTTATATCTTTGTTTAGTTTTAGTTTTGGAAGAGCAAGAGGCTCTCTATCCAACTGTTCTTCCACTTGCGAAAAATGGTTTTTATATACATGCGCGTCCCCGAGAACATGTACAAATTCTCCCGGTTCTAAATCCGTAACCTGAGCTACCATATGCAGAAGCAGTGAATACGAAGCTATATTAAAGGGAACACCCAAAAACATATCGCAACTCCTTTGATACATCTGCAAAGACAATTTTCCTTTAGCAACAAAAAATTGAAAAAATATATGACAAGGCGGAAGAGCCATTTTATCTATTTCTCCCGGGTTCCAAGCAGCAACTATATGCCTCCTCCCGTACGGATTTTTTCTGATTCCTTCAATCACTTCTCTGAGCTGGTCAATAGATTTTCCTTCCGGTTTTCTCCAATCACGCCACTGTACCCCGTAAATCCTTCCCGCGTCTCCTTCAAACTCGGCTTTATTTTTCCAGTAATCAGCATTTACATTTCCATCCCAGATATGACAGTTCATTTTATGAAGTTCTTTAATATCCCTGCTTCCTTTAATAAACCATAAAAGTTCCGCCTTTACCACGTCAAAAAAGAGTTTTTTCGTCGTTAGCGCAGGGAATCCCTCTTGCATATCATATCTTGTCTGAACTCCAAAACAAGCTCTCGTTCCTACCCCCGTTCGATCCATTCTATCATCTCCGTTTTTATAAACATGATCTAAAATATCGAGGTATTTCTTCATTTTAATAAATTTTTAGAACTTTGTTTTTAATTTCTTTTGCAATTTTCTCTACTTCTCTTTCTCCTTCTATTATCTCAAAAGAATCATACTCCTTAGCAATCCTTTTATAGCTTTCTCCAATCGCCTTCAATTTTTTTTCTTTCTCGAAAAGCTCAAAACTGAATCTGTTTTCGCTAATTCTTTTTATGCAAGTTTTTGGCGACACCTGCAAATAAAAGGTAATATCCGGCAGCATAAATCTTTTGTTAATGTCTTTGAGCCATCCCCAATCATCTATTTCCAAAGAGCCGAAAGCCATAGACGAAAAAAAGTACCTGTCGCTAATCACAGTTATCCCTTTCTCCAAATAGGGCTTAACGTCCTTTTCCAAATGATGTGCTCTATCGGCCGCAAAAAGAAGTTGTAAACATTCGGGGGTGCTTTTCCAATCCTCCTGCAGTTGTCCTCTAATCAAACCCCCTATCAAATTGTTGGTCGGCTCTTTTGTAACGTGTGTTTTTATTTTATTCTTTCTTAGTCCACCGGCCAACTTTTCTACCTGTGTGGATTGTCCGGAACCATCAAGTCCCTCAACAACGATAAATTTACCCTTTTTCATATTTTTTCCATTACCTTTATAAGCTCTTTTCCCAAGTCTTCAGGTGTTCCGTTGTTTTCTACTTTAAAATCCGCTCTCCGGCCTATTTTCTTTATTTGCTCTTCCGACCTCCCTCTATCCATCTCCATGAATTTTTCATAAGAAACAATATCATCCTTTTTTTCATTCCTTTGCTTGACTCTCTCCCACCTCTTTTTTGCATCTAAAGTGATATAAACCACTTTCCCTCCCAACTCTTGCACAAGCTTATAATCTTCCTCTACTCGCATTCCATTCATGATAATTATTTCTTTATTGCTTTTTTCTATTTTCTTTGCAAGTGCTCTCGCTAAAATATCTTCACCAAATCTATCTCTTAAAGCACCGGCAAGCCACTGCTGGTCTTCTTTCTTTATCTCATTCAAAAAAAGACCCAAAGCATCTGTTAGGGTCTCCGAAAAACGAAAGGATTGAGCTTCTTTAAATTGATTCTCTATCATTCTACAGGCGGTATCCTTTCCTGTGCCGGTCTCTCCGACAAAGCCAATAATTTTCTTATTCTTCTTTCCCATTTTTTTTATTTACATCTTCTCCGTATTTATCTTTATCATCGATCATATCCCCTTCCTGCCATTCTCTAACCCAATCTTCCACCGAAAAAGTCTTGGAAGAATCGTCTTTCATAGAGCAAATCACTCTACTCAAGCCAGCGTTAATAATCATTTTCTTGCACAAAAAACACGCAAAACTGTCTCTCTCATGATGAAAGTTGTACATATCTCCTCCATATAAAGAAACTCCCGCTCTGGCAGCATTTATAATGGCATTCATTTCGGCATGTACGCTACGGCAAAGTTCATATCTTTGTCCACTGGGAATATTCAACTTTTCCCTCAGACATTCTCCTCTTTCAACACAATCCTTTGTCTTCCGTGGAGCTCCGATATACCCGGCAGCAACAATTTGGTCGTCTCGAACAATAATCGCTCCCCCTTTATTGCGGAAACAAGTTGACCTTTCGGCAATCTGTTTGGCAATATTTAAGTAGTACCGATCCTTTGATGGTCTCTCTTTTTGCATATGAATTTATTCAACGGTAATTCCCATATTTCTAGCCGTTCCCTCTATAATTTTCATAGCAACATCAATGTCGTCAGTATTAAGATCCTGCATTTTTTGCTGAGCAACTTCTTTTAATTGGTTTTTAGTAATCTTAGCCACCTTTTTCTTTTTAGGGCTTCCCGACCCTTTTTCTATTCCCGCCTTTTTAAGTAGCAGTTCCGCGGCAGGAGACTCTTTGAGAACAAAGTCATATGTGCCCCCCTCGAAAACGGTTATTTCTACCGGGATAGTGGATCCGGCCTTATCTTGTGTCTTATTATTGAAGTCCGTACAAAATTGACCCATGTTTATACCGTGTTGCGCCAATGCAGGACCCACAGGAGGCGCAGGAGTCGCTTTCGCTCCTTCAATCTGCAATTTTACTACTGCTTTTACTTTTTTAGCCATAAGCTTGATAATAACCAAGAAACAAGAAAGCAAGAAACAAACAAATCTCAAACTTCAATTGCTCAATGACCAAATAATTATTTGAAATTTATTAAATTGGTTATTGAATATTGTTTGTATCTTGTGTCTTGTGTCTTAGTTTCTATTTTCTAATTTTTATTTTTCCTATATCTTTTTTATTTGCAAAGAATCAAGTTCTACGGAAGTGTCCCTGCCGAACATATTCACCAGGACTTTTACTTTTCCTTTTTCTTTATCTACTTCGGAAACCTTCCCATCAAAATCTTTGAACGGCCCGTCATTTATTTTAACCATATCCCCTTCCTCTACATTTATCTTAAACTGTGGAGCTTCCTGCTTTACTCTTTTCATGAGCACATCTACCTCCTCTTTTGTTAGTGGTACCGGAGTCGTTCCCGCTCCGACAAAACCACTCACGTTAGGAGTGTTACGCACCACATACCAAGATTCATCGGTTACGATCATTTGTACAAGAACATAACCGGGATAAAGCTTTTCTTCAACTTCCTTCCTTTTTCCGTCTCTTATCTTAATCTTTTTCTCACGAGGAACAATAACTTCAAAAATTTTATCTTCCATTCCGAAAGATTCTATTCTCTGATTCAGGTTTTTTGCCACCGCTTCCTCATACCCGGAATAAGTGTGAATGACATACCATCTTTTTTCGTTTGTAGTTTCTTGTTGCTTTGTCATATTAGATAAATCTTTCGAGTACGTTTGTGACCAAATAATCAATCCCTCCCAAATAAGCAGCCACAATAATAGAAGCAGCAAGAACCATAGCAGAATATTTAATCGTATCCTCTTTTTTCGGCCAAGCCACCTTTTTTACTTCTTGTCTTACCTCCTTCAAAAACTGTTTTATTTTGTTCATATTGTCCTAATTTTTATCCAAAAACACCCTGCAATTATATGGGAAAACCCCCTTTTTGTCAATTAAATGTCCAAATTCCCTACCTCCTTGGCATGGGTTTTAATAAAGTTCTTACGGAGCACTACCTCTCTGCCCATGAGAGCATCAAACACTCTGTCCGCTTCTTTCGCATCTTCCACGGTAACTTGCATAAGCATCCTATTTTCCGGATTCATTGTTGTTTCCCAGAGTTGTTCAGGATTCATCTCACCAAGACCTTTATATCTTTGCACATCCACATTGCCGCTTTTCATGTCTTCTAAGATTTCCGCCTTGTCCTCTTCCATATAGGCGTACTCTACTCTCTTTCCCGCCTGTATCTTGTAAAGCGGGGGTCTCGCGATATACAAATATCCTTTCTCTACAATAGGCTTAAAGTGGCGAAAGAAAAGTGTAAGAAGCAACGTTTTAATATGATTCCCGTCAGAATCGGCATCACACATAATAATTACTCTCTGGTATCTTAGCTTTTCCATATCGAAATCTTCCGCAATCGATGTCCCCAGAGCAATAATAAGAGCTTTAACTTCTTTAGATTCCAAGATTTTATTCATCCTGTATCTCTCTACATTAAGTATTTTACCCTTTAAGGGAAGAATGGCTTGGAATCTCCTGTCTCTCGCCCCCTTACATGAACCTCCGGCTGACTCTCCCTCAACTATGTAGAGTTCCGATTCCTCGGGATTTTTAGACGAACAGTCGGCAAGCTTTCCCGGAAGAGAAAGACCCTCTAACGCCCCTTTACGAAGAACCGTTTCCCGAACCGCCCGTGCCGCTTTTCTCGCTTTTGACGAAAGAATACACTTGTTTATGATTGCTCGCGCATCTTGGGGATTCCTTTCGAAGAAATCAACGAGTTGCTCAGAAACTAACGTATCAGTCACAATACGCGCTTCCGCATTTCCAAGTTTTGCTTTCGTCTGTCCTTCAAACTGCGGATCCTTTATTTTCACGGAAACAACGCTGGTAAGTCCTTCTCTTATATCCTCCCCGCGCAAATTGTCGTCCGCTTCTTTTAAAAGTCCTTCCCTTTTTGCGTAATTATTTATTGTTTTTGTCATCGCAGCTCGGAAGCCGGTGAGGTGTGCTCCCCCCTCTTTCGTATTGATGTTGTTGGCAAAACTTTCTTCATAAATTTCATATTCTTGAGAATAGCGGAAAGCTGCCTCCACGATAATATCATCTTTCTTCTCCGTACAATAAAAAACATTCGCGTGAATCGGCTCTATTCCTTTGGTCAGAAATTTTACATAAGATGATATACCCCCCTCAAAATAAAAAGAGTATCTCTTCTCTACCTCTCCTCTTTTGTCTATAAAATTAATTTTTATTCCTTTAGTGAGATAAGCTTGCTGACGTAAATGATCGATGATTTTTTTTGAATCGAAAGCAACTTCCTTGAAGATCTCCGGATCGGGTTGAAACATCATCGTTGTTCCCGTCTTGCTCGTCTTTCCCTCTTTCTTTAAATTTCCCGCAATTGCCCCTTTTTTGTACTCCTGAGAATATTCATACCCATCTCGTGATATTTTCACTCTCATCCATTCAGAGAGCGCGCAAACTACTGATATCCCTACACCGTGAAGGCCACCCGAGACTTGGTATGCTTTGCTTCCGAATTTTGCACCCGCATGAAGTGTAGTCATTACCGTTTCTACAGCGGGACGTCCCGTGTCTTTGTGTTTGTCAACGGGAATACCCCTTCCATCATCGCTAACCTCTACCCTGTGGTCGGCATGTAAAATAACACTTCCTTCACTACCGTACCCACCCATAAATTCATCTATAAAATTATCCACACATTCCCAGATGAGGTGGTGAAGGCCGTCAAGATCCGTAGACCCGATATACATTCCCGGCCTTTTTCTGACAGGATCAAGTCCCTTTAGTACGCTAATATCCTTTGCATTGTATTCTGATTTTTTGGCCATAAGTTTAGAAAATAACCAAGAAACAAGAAACCAAGAGACAAACAAGAAACAATAACCAATTTAACAAATTTCAAAAGGCTGTTTGGTTATTTTGTAATTGAAATTTGATATTTGTTTGTGTCTTGTGTCTTGATTAATTGTATCTTTTTCTGTGTGCCTTGTATCTTGTGTCTTGTATCTTGATTAATTGTATATTACTTTTACTATTTTTTTCTTACTTTCCACCCCGAGACCTCGTCCAAAGCATTTATTATCTTCTCTTGTAATTTATTTATCGTCTCTGCTGAAAGTGTCTTTCCTTTATCTTGAAAATATAAACGGAAAGCAAAACTTTTCCTATTCTTCCCTAACTCTTCCCCCTCGTAAACATCAAAAAGTGTAAGCTCTTTTAGCGTTTTTCCTCCTTCTTTTCTTATTTTTTCGGCCACTTCTATGTACCGGGTTTCTCCGAAAACGAGAACGGAAAGGTCTCTTATTACTGAAGGAAATCTCGCAATCGGCTCATAAGTTTTTGTTTCTTTATAAAATTCAAGAAGCCTTTCGAAATCGAAATCAGCGATTACAGCCTTGCTTTTTATCTTCAGCTTATTCCTTGTTTTTTCCGATATCTCCCCGAAATTTCCTATCACTTCTCCGTTTAAACTCACAGTTGCCGAGCGTAAACCATCAAAAATATCTTCTTTTTCATAAGATGAATACGAAATATCACCTACAAAGAGATTGCTTAAGAAAACATTAATTTTCCCTTTTAAGCTGTAAAAATCATCGCTCGAAGATATTATTCCCAATTTTTTTTCTTCTTTAGCGGAATTATTCGAGCTCTTGTAGAAAATCTTCCCTATTTCAAATATCATTACTTCCTCAAAAGTTTTTTCATTTTCTTTCAGATTTCTTAAGAGTTCCGGTAAAAGTGACGGTCTCAGATATTTAAACTCCAAGCTGACCGGCTTTTCCACTTCCAGAAGGTTGTCTTTTTGATAAAAAGAAGCCCCGGTCTCGTTTATGAAAGAGTAATTGTAGCTCTCCGAAAATCCGAATCCTTGCCACATATTTTTGCAAAGATCCTCTATATTCTCTTCTTCCTTTTCTTGAGATACAACAATTGATTCTTTGGGCTGGCAGGGCTCAATATTCTCGTACCCGTAAATTCTTCCTATTTCCTCAACAACATCTTCCTTTCTCTCTACATCCTTGCGAAAAAAGGGAATTTTTACCGAAAAAGAAGATTCATTACGTTGTACTTTAAATTCCAACGCTCTCAATATTTTTTCCATCTTTTTTAAAGGAACTTCTGTTCCGAGAATATTTCTTACCTCTTCCGCATCGAAAGTTATTTCCCTCTCCTTTTCTTCTTCAAAGGATTGGTCTATCCTTCCTTTCATCGCCCTTCCTCCCGCTATTTTGGTAATTAGAGAGACAACCCTGTCGCTGGCGATTTTTGCGAATTCAAGAGGAACTCCGTGTTCAAACCGTAAGGATGCATCGGTCCTTATTCCAATGTCTCTCGAACCCCTCCTTATTACCTTCGGATCAAAGTTCGCTGCCTCCAAGTATATGGTTTTTGTATTCTCATCAACTTCGGGAACAATTCCTCCTTTTATTCCCGCAACACCTATTGCGGATTGCTTATCAGAAATAACCAGTACACTTTCATTAAGCTCAAGTCTTTTTTCTTCCAAAGTAACTATTTTCTCTCTCTTTCTTGCATAACGGACGCTTATCTTTTCTCCTTCTATTTTCTCCGCATCAAAAGCGTGGAGCGGTTGTCCGGTTTCAAGCATTACATAATTAACAATGTCCACAACATTGTTTATCGGCTTTAAGCCACAAGTTCGAAGTCTGTTTTGGATATATGCCGGAGATTTCTTTACATTTAATCCTTCAACTCCCGAAAGCACATAACGAGAGCAAGCATTCCTTACGTTAACACTTATTTGATCTTCTATCTCCGTCTTTCCGCTTTTTATATCTGTGTTCGGCCACTCATACTTCATTCCGGTTATGGCGGAGATTTCTCGCGCAACTCCCATGTGAGAAAGACAATCTCCCGCTCTGCTTGAAAGAATATCTATATCCAAAACATAGTCCTTCCCTACCTTTTTTACCTCTTCAACTTCAAAAAAGTGCATCATCAGCAAGCTTGCCAACTCTTCGGGGGTAGGAAGTTTTTCTTTAAAAAATGACTGTAAAAAATTATAAGAAAATTTCATGCTTATCTAAATATTTATCGAAAAGCTAAAACTGCTTTAAAAATCTCAAATCCCCGCTATAAAACAGGCGAGCATCATCTATTTTGCGCTCTATTGCCGCAATCCTGTCCACGCCCATTCCGAAAGCAAATCCACTAAATTCAGTAGGGTCTATTTTTGCGTTTTCCAAAACCCGGGGGTGGACCATCCCCGCTCCCATTATTTCCGTCCATCCCGTTTGATCACATACGGAACATCCTTTTTTTTCACAAATGGAACAGCTTACGTCAGTCTCAAAAGATGGTTCCGTAAAAGGGAAATAAGAAGGACGAAGCCGAATTTCAACATTGCCTTCAAAGAGTTGGCGGAAAAAAGACCCCATTACCGCTTTGAAGTTTGCCACCGACACATCCTTTCCCACCATAAGCCCTTCTATTTGATAGAAATTTATTTCATGGGAGCTGTCCGTAGCTTCATTTCTGAAAACTCTTCCGGGAACAATGATTCTTAAAGGAGGCCCGTTTTTTTCCATATAACGAGCTTGCACAGGCGAGGTGTGAGTACGCATAAGAAGCTTTTCCTTCGAAGAAAGTTTTTCCCTATCTTCCTGTTTAATAAAGAAGGTATCTTGCATCTCTCTCACGGGATGATCTTCTTTAAAATTCAGCGCATCAAAGTTATACCACTCATTCTCCATTTCCGGTCCGTCAGCAACAACAAAGCCCATTCTGGTAAAAATCTTTTCACACCTTTTTTGAAGCTTTGTGAGAGGATGAATACTGCCCAGCCTCGGTTCTTTCCCCGGAAGAGTGACATCAAGTTTACTCTGTTCTTGGGTTTCTTTTTTCTCGCTTTCTTTTTGGCTCAATATAAAATGTTTGAATTCATTCGCGGCTTTTCCTACCTCCGCTTTGCTCTCTCCCGAAAGGTTTTTAAGTGAAGCAAAAACAGAAGAGAGCTCTTCCTCCATGTATTTTTTACAAACTTTCTTTCTTTCTTTAGAAGTTTCCGTACTCTCGAATTCTTTTAAGAATTTTTTCTTTATTTTCTCTATATCTTCCTTTTGCATAGCCTAATTTTACCCTAATTTAGCAAGAAAATCAAACGGGAAAAATCCCCAAGATTATCGAATTTATCGGTATTTTGACTCTTCTTTTCGAAAGCGGAAAGCTGCTTTTATATATAAAAAAACAGGCAACTGCCTGTATTTTTAAATGGGCGGGGACGACCGGACTCGAACCGGCAGCCTCCACTGTGACAGAGTGGCGATCTAACCAATTGATCTACGCCCCCATAAAGATAAGTCTTAAATTGTACACCGGTGCCTCCCCCACTCCCTGTCCACACTTGTGCCAGGGGTGGGGATCGAACCCACGACCTCGGGCTTATGAGTCCCACGCTCTGACCATCTGAGCTACCCTGGCAGAGAAACTTTGTTGCGGGGCTAGGATTCGAACCTAGAACTCAGGGTTATGGGCCCTAAATGATACCGTTTCACCACCCCGCTGTCTATTTTTGACTACTCGCCCATTCTAATACATTACAAAAAAATGTCAAATTAACCCCTCTTCCCCCCTCCTTTATCTTGCTTTTCTCTCAAAAGCTCAACTCATAGGGGAAAATATCCGTCATTTTTATTGAAGGAGAGAGTTAAAAAATTTGCAAATCCTTAAATACTTCTTCGTATGTAGAGATAAGTTTCGTCGCTTCCTCCTTGGAAACGTTTTTATTAGGGTCGTAAACCATATCTCTTCTTTCTTTGTGGGCACTCCTAACATCTTCAATGTTGGGAATAATTTCTTTAGTCAATCCGGATAATTTTTCTAAAAGAGTTTCCCCTTCATAACCAAGTTGCGATAAAACATCATTGATTAAATCGTCCGCTTCAATTACCGCAAGCTTTCTTTCCGATTCATCTTCATCTTTTGCTTGCCTTAAAATCTCATTCCAATCTTTATCTATTTTTATCTCTTGATAGGGTTTTCTTTTCCAGCTTTCCGTATGTTTCTCCCGAAACCTAAATTGAAGATAAGGACTCTTTGTAACTAAAAAAATAATCATACCCACCATAAGAACGGAAACGGTTATGAAAATTATTCTCAGAACACTGAAAATATAGGCGAAGGTAGGAGAAACAGCTTCGGGATTTAAAAAATATTCGTATATTTTTTCAATTATTTCTTCCATAGTTTTTCAAACTTTTTTGCCGTATCGAATAAAGCCTCTTCTTGAAAACGTCTGGCAAGAAGTTGCGCTCCTACCGGAAGCCCTTTTTTTTCACCGCAAGGAAGAGTGATAGCAGGTAATCCGGCAAGATTAGCGGTTACTGTAAATATGTCCGACAGGTGCATAGCCAAAGGGTTTTTTATTTTTTCTCCTATTTTAAACGGAAGCGTGGGCGTAGTTGGAGTAAAGATTATATCTACTTGGGAAAATGCCTTTTTAAAATCTTCGGAAATGAGATTCCTCACTTTTTGGGCTTTAATATAGTAAGCGTCATAATAGCCGGCGGAAAGCGCGTATGTCCCCAATATAATTCTTCTTTTTGCTTCCTTCCCGAATCCCTCTCCTCTATTTATAAGATAGGCTTCTTTGAGGTTTTTCGCGGCAGGTCTTTCAAATTCCAACCCGTACCGTATTCCGTCAAACCTCGCCATATTGGCAGAAACTTCGGAAGCCATAATAATCTCGTAGGCGGAAAGCGCATACTGCGTATAAGGAACCGTTATTTCCATTAACTCCACATCGCTGTCTTTAATCTTGGAAATAGCCTCTTCCAACGCCTCCTTAACCTCACTATCCATACCTTCGGCAAAAGACTCTTTAAGGATTCCCACTTTTATTTTTTCTTTTTTTTCCTTCCTTAAAAGATCACTGGTCACCGAATCTTTTTCATCCTTCCCTCTAATCGCGTCAAAGATAAGCTGTGCATCTTCTACCGTATTTGCAAGCGGCCCTACCTGATCAAAGGAAGAAGTCATACTAATAACACCATAACGAGAAACTGTTCCATAGGTTGGCTTAAACCCAACCACCCCGCAAAATGCGGACGGTTGCCTTATAGAACCCCCTGTGTCCGATCCGAGACCGGCATTACACATTCCGTCGGCAAGCGCCGCAGCACATCCTCCGGAAGACCCCCCGGGCACTCTGGTTAAATCATGCGGATTCCTTGTCGCTCCAAAGGCGGAATTTTCAGTAGATGATCCCATTGCAAATTCATCCATATTCGCCTTACCGATAATCACTCCCCCTTTCTCTTTTATCTTTTTTATGACTGTCGCATCATAAGGAGCCGTATAATGTTCAAGAAGTTTTGACCCGGCAGTACATTTTCTTCCTTCCACTAAGATATTGTCTTTGATTGCAAAAATGCTTCCATAAAGCGGAAGTTCTTTGTTTGTTTCTTCGATTTCCCGTGTCGCTTTATCAAAAATAGAAAGAAGTGCGTTTGTATTCTTGTTTTTTTCTTTAACCCGGGAAAGAAAAGAAGTAACAACTTCCCTTGGAGATATTTCCTCATTTCTTAGTTTTTTTTGCGCTTCTTTTATACTTGTTATCATAAAGTAAATTCCACCTTTAAGTAATCGTCTTTATCTTTGCCCATTCTCATCATTCTTTTTTGCACTTTCTGTTCCACCTGTTTTACCTCGTCTTCTCTTGTAATGTTTTTTAATTCCGGAAAATGAAAAAGTGGCTCAATTTCTTCTGTATCCACATCTCCTAATCTCTGGATGTACCGCAAGATGGATTCCAGTTCACCGGGAACATTTCTCTGCTCTTGAACATCGAGATTAAGACGCGCAAGAAAAGCTAATTTTTCTATTTCCTTTTTACTAATCATATTATTTGGGTGGTTCAATATCTTCCGTTTCTAAGAATACTTCGGTATGCCTATCGATATGCTCCAAGGCATATCCGGCACCCCGCACCACGGCGGTAAGAGGATCATCTCCAATCACGGTTTTTATTTTTGTTTCCTCTTCAATTAATCTGTCCAATCCTCTTAAAAGCCCTCCTCCACCGAGTATGTATATACCTCTTGTCATTATATCCGCCAAGAGTTCGGGAGGAGTCTCTTCTACCGTGTCTTTAATGGTTTTTATAATCTCCTTTACCGATTTCTCCATCGCTTTGCGAATATGTTCATCCGTAACAGTAACTTCTTCGGGAAGGCCCGTAACGAGGTTTCTCCCTCTAATTGAAGTCTCCATCTTTTCCTCGAGCTTACAAGCGGAACCTATGTTTATTTTCACATCTTCCGCCGTCCTCTCACCGATAAGAATTTTGTATTCTTTTTCAGCAAAATTTATTATATCTTCGTTGAGTTTATCACCCGCAACCCGAAGACTTTTGGAAAGCACTATTCCTCCCAGTGAAATAACGGCCACCTCCGTGGTTCCACCCCCGATATCGACGATAAAGTTCCCTCCGGGATCCTGAATGGGAAGCCTTACTCCTATGGCAGCCGCCATAGGTTCTTCGATTAAATGCACCTCTCCCGCCCCCGCATTCTTTCCCGCATCTTGTACAGCCCTTCTTTCAACCTCCGTAACTCCGCAAGGAATACCGATAACAACTCTCGGACGGCTCCGCAGAGGAAATCCCCCTTCATTGGCTTTTTCAATAAAATATCGGAGCATCTGTTCGGTAACATCAAAATCGGAAACCACTCCCGAAACGAGAGGTCTTGTAGCTACAATATGTCCCGGCGTCTTTCCCACCATTCTTCTTGCCTCTTCTCCTATCGCTAAAATCTGCCCTGTTTTATTATTCACGGCAACCACGGAAGGTTCGGACATGGTAATCCCTTTTCCTTTCACATACACAAGACAATTCGCAGTTCCAAGGTCTATACCAATGTCCTGAGCAAATCTACTAAATAATTTTTTGAACATAATTTACAATTTCACTTATCTTAACAAAAGTTACCTCCTCTTTATCTCTTCTTTTTACTTCTACCGATTCTTCCTGAAGCGTTTTCTCCGAAACAACTACTCTGTGAGGAATTCCTATTAAATCACTTTCGGCAAACTTCTCTCCGGGGCTTTTCTGTCTATCATCCAGAAGCACCTCCACCCCCGCATCTGACAGTGTTTTATATATCTTCTCCGCTTCCTTGTCTGAGTTTATAGAAATCAAATGCACGGCAAACGGCGCAATATTTTCCGGCCACACAATACCCCTGTCATCCGAGAATATTTCCACTATAGCACCCATAACTCTACTTATTCCTATTCCGTAACACCCCATAATTACCGGTTTATCATTGCCCTCACGGTCCTTGTATGTAAGTGAGAAAGGGTCGGAAAATTTAGTGCTGAGCGGGAAAATATTCCCGACTTCAATTGCTTTTTTTACCTCCAAATTACTTTTTTTATTTTTACACTCGGGGCAGCCACCCGTCTCCTCAATAATTTCCTTATTTATGCCAATATTGCATTTCTTGCAAAGATATATCTCATCCTCTCCGGCCTGAGAAACGGTTTGGAATTCATGAGAATACTTGGAAAAAGTTCCTCCCGAAGCAAAAGTGAAATAAGTCCGGTCGCCAATCCCGAGTTTTCTGTAAATGTTATGGTACGTTTCCTGAGCCTTTTTGTAGTAACTATCAAAACATTCCTTGGTAGCGTGGAAAGAATAAAGATCCTTCATCAAAAACTCCCTTCCTCGCAAGATTCCCGATTTTGCCCTTAGCTCATTACGAAACTTCGTTTGAATCTGAAAAACTCCCTGAGGAAGGTCTTTATAAGAAGAAACAAATCGTTGTAGGAGAGGCACTACTATCTCTTCGTGGCTTTGTCCCAGTACAAGATCTCCTCCGCTGCTTAATTTGGTATGGAAAAGAACGTCTATCTTGTCTCTCCCGGTAGTCTTATAATTTTCAAGCGGATGGAGTGCCGGCATAAGAGCTTCTTGTGCCTGAAGACTTTCATTCATCTCTTCTCTAACTATTTTCTCTATATTTTTTAACACTCTGAGCCCAAGTGGCAAAAAAGAGTAAACGCCCGCGATTTCCCGATTAACAAAACCGCCGCGCAGTAAAAGCTGGGCGTTTAAAGATGTTTCCTCCTTCGCAATTTCTTTTTTTGTTTTCGTAAAAAGCTTTGATTGCCTCATAAAATTGTTTTAACCTAAAACCACATTTTCATTATATCACTATAAGTTACGATAGCCATTACTCCCAAAAGAATAATCATTGATATGGCGATCATTCCTACTTCCGTTTTTTCAGGTATCGGGCCTCCTTTTATTTTTTCTATAGCTAAAATAAAAAGTCTTCCGCCATCAAGGGCGGGAATCGGAAACAGATTAAAGATAGCAAAAATAACGGTAATTGTGCCAATAAAGTGGAGAAACCAAGAAAGCCCCGCGGTAACCGACCCCGCCCCGATACTAACAATAGCCACCGGTCCTCCAATAATATCAAGAGTAGAAGTTTCCGTAAAAAAGGATGAAAGAAGGAAGCCAAAACTTCGAACCGTAAAGAGTGCTGTCTCTCCGGTCATTACGGCTCCCCGAATCGGCGCAAGATAAAGCGGGTATCTTTTTTCCGTTGTCAAATCCATAACAATCCCAACAGCGCCCTCCCCTTCCGGAGGATCTTCTCGAGGGATTAAGGAAATATTTACGCTTTCTCCTCCTCGCACTACCGTCAACTCCGTTTCTTCTCCTTTTCTTTCCTCCATCATTGCACGCACCTTTCGCGGCTTTTCCACTACTTGCCCATCTATGGCAACCAAAACATCCCCTACCTCTATCCCGGCCTCCGCAGCGGGAGATCCCGGGGCTATTCCGGTAGTGGTAATGTCCACTTGACCGTAGAGATCTTCCTCGATAACTTTTTCTTCCGGAACACTGGCGCGATGTCCCACTGCCGCAAGCACGGAAAAAATAAGAAAAGCAATAACAAAAAATGCTGCAATCCCGGCAAAAAGAATAATTGCTCTTTGATAGATAGGTTTTGAGGAAAAGCTTCTTTCATCATCAATTTTTCTATCCTCTCCGTAGAGTTTAACAAACCCGCCCAAAGGCAGCCAGTTTATAGAATATATTGTTTCCCCTATTTTCTTGCCGTAAAGGCGAGGAGGAATCCCTAAACCGAATTCTTCCACTTTTACCCCATACCTTTTGGCAAAGATAAAATGCCCCAATTCATGGAGAAAAATAAGCACAAAAAGGCTGACTATGATAATAAGTATCGACATAAAAAATTACATTAAATCACAAATCCAAAGCACCAAATTCCAAGCATTAAACGTTTTGAATTTAAATATTTGAATTTTGCTAAATTGGTTATTGTTCTTTGTTTAT
>CAYSXL010000006.1:0-5537 GCA_964435025.1 uncultured Candidatus Saccharibacteria bacterium
GTATAGTATAGGTAGGAGGGGTTTTTGTCCTCTATTACTTTTAAAGGGGGTAAGTACGGTGACTCAAACACCAAACGAGCAAGAATTGATGGAGAAAGCTGATGCTTTCTACGAAAGGGAAGTGGATTTAATCTTTGCGGCCTTACTTTATCTTAAGAAGGCCGTCGATATTCGGGGAGAATTGGCGGAAAAAGAAGGTACGGAAACAGCGAAGAAGATAATAAAAAGGATAGGTAATCCGGGAAAGAGCAATATCAATGATCTGTTAAGAAACATTCAAAAGAACACGGGAGAGCTAAAAAGGATAAGCATTCCCGAATTCGAGAAAAGAAAATAATCCACCGGTCTCAAGAAAGCCGCCTTCTGAAAAGAGGCGGTTTTTTAAACGGATTATACTCTCAAAGTATTGAAATTATTTTCGGAAAAGCTTAAGATAACAGAAGGTTACTTCTCGAGCAAAAATAAGAGGTATGTTTAAAAAGAAAAAGGAAAGAGGATTTACGATGATAGAGTTAATGATAGTGATTGTTGTCATTGCCATCTTGGCTACTTTTATTTTAATAGCCTTGGGGGGAGCCCGGGACAGCGCGGAGAACTCGAGAAGAAAAGGAGCAATCTCTCAAATAAAAAATCTGGGGGAAGTATATTATGCTATGGATTTTGACTATAGTTCCTTTGAGGAAGAGAGAGAGGATTTTCAAAATATTTTGGATGAATACGGAAGCGAAGGGGAAGCAGTCTTACATTATTACGTCAGTGACCCCGGAGCTGATGCATATTGCGCCGAAATAGAACTTATCGGGGGTGCTTATTTTTGCGTAGATAGCAATCTTATAACCAGAGAGGGGCACGAAGATCCGAGATGTACGGGAATATCCGAGACGAGCATAAGGTGCGACCAGTAAAAAGAAAATCAATTTAACAGTTAAATCAAAATCATATGAAAAATATAGTTTTATTTTTAGGAATGTTAATGATTCTTTATGGGGGATGGCTTTTTTTTCAGCTTTCCGATGAAGAAAAAGCGGAAAAGGATGTAGAAGTTCTTCCCGTAGAGGAGTTGGCGGACTTATCATCCTCCGGCAATGAGTTTGCTTTTGCAAGCTTTTTTGAAATTGCTAAAGAAAGCGAAAATGCTTTCGTATCCCCTTACAGCATTCATACGGCCATGATTCTCGCTTATATCGGAGCGGACGGAAAAACAAAAGAAGAAATGGAAGAGGTTCTTGCTCTTTCGGGAATGGAAGAAGAAGACATAAAAGAGAAAGCGTTTGGACTTAAACATCACTTAGAGAATGTTTCGGAAGAAACGGAGGTTTCTATTGCCAACTCTTTCTTTTTAAGAGAAGATATACCTTTTCTGGAGAGCTATAAAAAAGACGGAGAAAGTTACTTTGACGCGGAGCTGAGAAGTCTTCCTTCTACGGGAGATGTTATAAACGACTGGGTCAAGGAAAAGACGGAAGACAAAATAGAAGAGATAATCGACCCGGGTCCTATTCCGGAAGATGTTATTGCTTACCTCGTAAACGCTATTTACTTTAAAGGAATTTGGGAGAAAGAATTTGACGAAGAAAAGACTACGGAAAGAACTTTTTACGGAGAAGAGGAGAAAGAAGTAGAGATGATGGAAAACGAAGCTGAGTATTATTACGGAATTAGCGAAGATATGCAGGCGGTAACCATGGAGTACAAAGAAGGCGATTATCTTTTTCATGCCTTTATGCCTACGGAAGGAAGAAGCCTTCCTGACTTTTACGAAGATTTTGACACGGAGAGATTTGAAGATATAAGACCCACTAATGAAGGAGAAATAATTCTCCGACTCCCTAAGTTTACTCTTGAGCAGGACTTAAAGCTTTCCGGTGTTTTGGAAAGCATGGGTATGGTGGATGCGTTTAACAAAAGCAACGCTGACTTCTCAAGAATGGTAGACTTGGATGAGCTGGTAGAGAATGTGTATATAGGAGAGGTTTATCACAGCTCCTTTATAGAAGTTGACGAAGAAGGTACGGAAGCGGCAGCGGCGACAGCGGTGGAGATGAGATTGGAGAGTATGCCTATGGAGCAAACGGTTCTTGAATTTAACAAACCGTTCTTCTTTGTAATAGAGGAGGCTGAAACGAAAAATATTCTTTTTATGGGTCAGTTTGTTGATCTTGAATAAATTCAATTTGCAAAAGCGTTAAGGGTCGCGTCTTCTTAGGGACGCGACTTTTTTTATAGGCAACCTTTTCGAAGTTCGACTTAGTATCTTCCTAAAAGAAGCCTGAATTTGACAAATTCCGGAACAGCACTGTTAATTGCTAAAATTTTTTATACATTCTTATTTTTATAAATACAAAATCATGGCCAAAAGAAAGTTTGCTCCCGGGAAAGTGTTTTACATATGCAACAAGAGCATCGAGGGAAAAGACATTTTCCCCTGTGAAAATGACAGGTGGCGACTGCTTCAAGCGTTTTATTTCTTTAATAACGAAAATAGTTTTTTTAATCTTTTCTACGAATTGGAAAAAAGAAAAGATTTTCTCCCCCTTGATATTCTCAAGGAACATTCAAAGGCGGAAGACAACAAGTGTGAACCGCTTGTCTTTATTATGGCTTATTGCCTGAAAGACGACGGCTTCTATCTTTTGCTTGAAGAAAAAGAAGAAGGGGGAATTTCAAAATTTATGCAGAGAGTTAATACGGGCTATACGAAGTATTTCAATAATAAGTACAAGAGAGAAGGACATCTTTTCAGAGGAAAATTTAAGGACAAGGAAGTGATAGACGAGGATGAGTTAAAGCATTCTTTGATATATATAAATGTGATTGAGCCGGGGAGAAATGTAAAGACGGGAGCGGAAAAGAAAACAAACAACCCGGAAGAACTTCTTGAGTTTGCCGTCAACTACTTTTGGAGCACTCATCAGGTTTACATTAATAAAAGAGAGGCGGTAATAGCGGATAAAGGGAAAATAGGCACTATCTTTCCGTCGCCAAAAGAATATCTTTCTTTTGCGGGGAATGTTATTTATGGGAGAGAGGGTCTCTATAGCTGACCGTTAGATAAAAAAAGACACCGCTATAGGTAGCGGTGTTTTTACTCGGAAAAGAAATCAAGGAGCTTTTCACTTGTTGGAGAGTGTTCCAAATGGAAGAGTTTCTTAAGCAAGGAAGCGAGTTTTTTTCGGTCTTTCCCACTAATAAATTTATCCAGCGAGGAAAATTTTATAGGGAGGACGGCGACTGCTTCTCTATGAGGTTTGATTTGAGAAAAGAATTTTTTCTCACACTCTTTGCTTTTGCAAAAGACAAGCTCCTCTCCAATGGTAAAACGTTTCTCCTGAAAAAAGTACTTTGCCAGAAAATACTTTGCCGGCCTTTCAAGACAGCAAGGGCAGAGCGTTTTTACGGCTCTGTCTTCACCTCTTTCAAGGAGCCATGCCAAGTGTTTTTTTTCATCTTCGTTTCCTCTTTTTCCGTTTTTTTGTAACTTTTCAAGTCTTTCTTGTAATGCGGGATAGTTCGTAAACATCATTTTTTCAAATGACATATCTCTCCCTAGTAAGAGCTTGAAAGGTTTTGTCGGGCGATATCTCTTTGTCAAAAGTGCTCCCTCCTTTTTGAAATCCGCCCGTATTATAACAACAAAAAAAATGGAAGCAAGGTGCTTGAAATAAAACCCCTTTTTTGTTATAGTAAAGTAAGGTCGGGGTAATGTAGATTAAAAATAATATATAATAATAAAAAATATTATGTTGAAAAAAATTGTAGTTTTTGCCTTTCTTTTTACTATACCGTTTACGGGTAACGCGCAAGCACCGACAGATACTCCCGCTACCGGAAGAGAAAGTGCTAAGGAGAGAGTAGAGAACATAAGAGAAGAAAGAGATGCAACGGACGATGAGAGGGTAGGAGGAGTAGAGGAAAGAACCAGAAATCGTGTAGCGGAACACGTTCCCGAGAGAGCGATGGAAGCGGTGGCTAATGTTGTAGGAAGGATAAATGAAGTACACAAGAGACGTATGGGAGCTTTCTTTAATTATCTTAGTGCTATAAGCAATCCCCTTGATCGTCTTGGGGACATGATAGAGCTTGTAGAGGAGAACAGAGGAATTGTACTTGACAGGACAAGAGAAGCTTTAAGTGAACTTGAGGAAGAGTTTGACGAGGTTGTAGAAGATTTTAAGGATTATGACGAAAAAGACTATGAACTAGAGGAAGACTTTGAGGATGTTGTCGGCGGTCTTGGAAATATAATGGGAGAGATGGAGGAACATCACAGACAATTAAGGGAGAGAGTAAGAGAAGTGCAACGAGGGATAAAAGGTGTGATGCTTACTTTAAGAGAGGAAGTAAGGGAGGATAGTGAAGAGGAAGAAAATGGAGAGGAAGATGATGAAGAAAACGAAGAGAACAACACAGAGGAGACTCAAGAAGATTAAATAAAGAACTCAAAGAAAGGAAACAACTTGCAAATTAAGCCTGTTTCTGTTAATATACTCGGGCGAAGTGACTTCCGGAGGGAGGGTTTTTCGTTTCCTAACTAAATAAAGGGGGTGTTCTTTATTATTTCTAATAATACCGGTAATCCTAACAATTTGATAAAGAAAGTGGTGGTAGTGGGGAATGCTAAATTTCCCGTTATTGCGCATTGGGAAAAGAAGTCGAATAAAAGTGAAGTAACAAGGGGATTGTATTCTTTTAAGAAAAAAGAAATAGGTGGTACTTTTGAAGCCGGGGTAGGTATAAGACTTGGTGACAAAAGAGAGTATAGGTATTTTGACTTTGAAATTGTAGAAAATGTTGATAAAGCAATAGAGTTAATTGAAAATATGGATGTCAAAAGAAAGAAGATTGCTACAATCATTGCAAAAAAAGGAGAGGGCTGCGAAAAGATGCTATACGGAAAAGTTACAAGCAGATACCACTACACTCCCTACGGGTGGGTGGTATTATTCGACGCAGAGGCAGAGAAAGAGGAAGGAATAAAAGTGAAAATAGAGAGAAGAGATATCGAGGAATTCGCAGGAATGTTTTTCTCCGAGAAGATGCTGTACTCCAATATGGACTACGAGGATATAAACGTTACTCTAAAAGATGAGATGGAGAGATATGAAAAGGAAAGTAGAAGACGATTAATTAAAGGGAATAAATCCAGTACCAAAGTCGGAGGAAATTAACCTCCGATTTTTTATTGACAAAAAAAATTTATAATTAAAATAAAAAAATAAAATTATGATGAAAAACCTTTCGAAAAATATTATCATTATTGTGCTTCTTATTATCGAGCTAAACTCGGGAGGTTTTCATTTTCAACGTATCTAAAAACAAAAGACATAACAAACAAAACCTCCCGAAGAACTCGGGAGGTTTTTCTTTTTTACTTGAGATAGGTTCGGAATCTGTCTCAGGCCGAAAAGTACATTTAAAACCGGAAGTAAGCGGCCTGAAGTGCTTTCGGTAGTTTGGGAGGGATAAGAAGATAATGGAAATCAGTAAAGAAGGAAGTTTTTTTAATCTTACCATGTGTCGGTCAGTAACGAGTAATG
>CAYSXL010000006.1:5637-27784 GCA_964435025.1 uncultured Candidatus Saccharibacteria bacterium
GGAACTCGCGTCGAGCCTAAAAAGGTCAACATGTCCAGTCTGTAATCTTTAGTGTTTCCCATTTTCCCGAACGTAAAGTCCACCGAAACGGTGGACTTTTTTTTAATAACTCTGATTAAAAAAGGCACGTTATCTTAAAACGTGCCTTGGCTTGTGCTTTGAAATTATTGCAATTTTTGTACTTTTATCCAGAAGAGAGGATCTTTCCAATTTTGGAGATCTCTTTTTCCGCTTTCTTTGATTTCAGACAGAAATTTTTTATGTTCTTTAAGTAGAATGTCTATTCGTTCTAATATTTTTTCTTGTGTGTCTTGAACTTGACAGAGTAGAGGGAATACAAATGTTTTGTGCTTATTATTGTGGTTAACAACTTCTCTAATTCCTCTTTCAGAAGATTTCACATCGACTAAAAGAGAAGGTCCGTTACCGTCGGAAATCTCAAAGTCTATTCCTCGACGGTCTTTTTTGCTCCATTTTTCCGACCGCAGGTAGTTTATTCCCGCGGCTTTAAGAGCTTCCTCAACTTTTTCCTCGGCAGAGTTGCCTCTCTCTGTATTAACTTTCTGAAGTAGGTAGCTTATTCTATTCATTCCTCCTTTTCCTTTCATAACTACTTGCCTCCTTTCCTTTATTGCGTTTGGGGCAATAAAATCTCACCACTTTTGTCCGGCTCCACTTTGTGACTTCTTGCACAAAAGAATTTACAGGCTCTTCTTTTATCTCGCTTATTTTCGTGCTGTGAGAGATATCTCTGTAAATTTTTCCTCCAATTCTCACGATTCATTAGAATCGCCTTAGGGGGAAAAAGTAACAGAAATATCTCCTCACCTTCCATTCTCTTTCTTTCTTTCTTGCTTAATATTATTTTTCCTTCTTTAATCCTTTTTTCAAATCTAAGCAATAATCTCAACCTCCTTTTTATTGTAAAGAACTCGCTTATATAATAACACACAAATTATGATTTAGCAATAGTAATGTAAAAAAGAAAGTTTGTAATTATTTTAGTTCAATTTTTGGGAAGATAAAAGTGAATTTACTCATCTTTATAAAAATCACTCAGGTTTTTCCGTCACTTTCACGATTGCGTATTTTGTGATATACATTACAAGAGTAAAAATTAAAATATTTCGTATGTCTTTTTTTGTGGCAGGGCTGCTTGGAGGACTTCTCAGAGGGGGAGTGGGGGTTTCCAAGTACATAACTTCTTATAAGGACGTGGAGATAAGACCCTATTATTTTGCGGGAACGGTTCTCTTTTCCGGGATAGTGGGATATGTAAGCGTATGGATTGCCGCCGATTTGGCGGAAGTTTTTTTGGAAGTAGAGAGACTTCCGATTGCGTTTGCTCTTATCGTAGGATATGCCGGAGGGGACTTTATAGAAAACGCTTTTAAAATAGTGGCCAAACAGCCGCAATTTTTTGATATAGGGAGAAAACTGAAAAAAATCAAGAAGGAGGAAGAGCAATAAAGGGAAAGAAGGTTGTATTTTTGAAGGGAAATCATATAATGAAAGAATATAATAAAAAGGAACTAAAAAGCATGAGAAAAGGAATTATTTTGGGCGTAACATTGATTGTTTTTACGGTTTTGGCGACCGGCGGCGTTTTTGTACACGGACAGGCATATCCTCCATCGGAGAACAACGGTGATGATTATGAGACGGCACTATATACTGTGACTTTCAGGGACAGAGCGAGCACTTATGCGGTAGAGAATGCGCAACAAGGTGAGTCTTTAGGGGGAGATATGCCCGAGGACCCCGAAAGAAGCGATTACTCTTTTGCCGAATGGAATACTCAAGCGGATGGAGGAGGTGAAAGTTTTACCGCCGATACAAGAGTAGAAATGCACATGAGTGTCCACGCAATGTGGAGTGACGGCGAAACGCCGGAAGAAACGGAAGAAAGAACACCGGAAGACCAAAAAAACGGGGAAAGGGAAGAAATAATTAAGGATCTTAACAGGCTTGAAAGGGTGCTTTTGAAATTAAAGAGAAGTCTTGGCGGAGAAGTGGAAGAGGATGTGGAAGTAGAAACAGAAGAGGATGGTGAGATTGAGGGTATACCCGAAGGATTTACCTTTGACCGCAATCTTAGTAAGGGAGCTAAAGGAAACGACGTTAGGTACTTGCAGATTTTACTAAATAAGGATACAGCGACAAAACTTGGGGATACCGGAGCCGGTTCTCCCGGAAATGAAACGGAATTTTTCGGCTCTATCACGCATGATGGCGCAAGGAGATTTCAACAAAAATATAAAGATGAAGTTTTAAAACCAGTGGGACTAACTAATCCCACCGGCTTTGTGGGTCCGCAGACCAGAAAGAAATTAAACAAAATTTTAAGAGGAGAATCTACTATTGAACCGTCTTCTCCTCCTGAAATACCTCCCGAACCCGAGCCTGAGCCCGAGCCAGAACCGGAAGATAAACCCGAACCCGAGCCCGAACCGGAAGATGAATGGGAACCCGAGCCTGAGCCCGAGCCGAAACCGGAAGATGACCCCGAACCCGAACCTGATGTTGAGGAAGATGCAAGTCCCTGCGAAGGACAGAGAGCATTTCTGGATACGAGAGATTCACAGGAGTACTCTTTGGTGGAAGTAGGTAATCAGTGCTGGATGGCGGAAAATATGAATTATGAAGTAAGGGAGAGTTGGTGTTATGGAGGGGATGAAGATAACTGTGATGACTACGGAAGACTTTATACTTTTAATGCGGTGCAAGATATCTGCCCTATAAACTGGGAGTTTCCCAGTGACAACGATTTTAAAGAGATGGAGAGGTATCTTGGAGTGAGACAAGATGAGCTTGACAGTACCGGGTGGAGAGGGACGGATGTGGGAGACAAATTAAAGTCGCGAGGTGAGTGGGACGGAACGGGTGAGAGTGGTTTTTCGGCGCTTCCCACGGGAGTAAGAGAATATACGGGAAATTTCTACGGAATAGAGTCCGGGGGAATGTTTTGGACGTCTACGGGAGGGGCTTCCTTTGCGTGGGCCCGAAATCTTTATAGCGGATTTTCCGGGATAAACCGTACCATGATACCCAAAGAAAGTGGTATCTCTGCGCGATGTATAAAAGAATAACTTACTAATTGTTAATAATTAGATAAATTTATGAAGAAAAAAATAATTGTAGGAGGTTTGCTTGCAATTTGCTTCTCTTTTGTCTTTTCCGGGTACGCTTACGGGTTAAGTGATATAAGAAGTGAAGTGAATGAGATAAAGGAGGATGTCGAAAATTTAACAGAGGAGATAGCCCGGGCTCGCGGGACGGAGGAACATGTAGAAGCGGATTTTCCCGGTATTCCTAAAGACTTCAGATTTGATAGGCACATGAGGTTTAGAGACTACGGAGAAGACGTAAAGTATTTGCAGATAATTCTCAATTCTCACCCGAAAACACGTTTGATAGAAGAAGGAGTAGGCTCTCCGGGGAACGAAGTCGAGAGATTCGGAAATTTAACCAAAAATGCGCTAATGGAATTCCAAGAAATGTTTGCGGAGGAAATTCTTTATCCTTGGGGAATAAGTGAACCTACCGGAATAATGGAAATACAAACAAAAAAGAAGTTAAATAAAATACTGGACGGAAAAGTTATTATGGGAGATATGTCTCCCGAAAAGAGAGCGGAGTTCCGCGAAGAGATTTTA
The DNA here is from genome assembly GCA_964435025.1 of uncultured Candidatus Saccharibacteria bacterium. Taxonomy (GTDB): domain Bacteria; phylum Patescibacteriota; class Minisyncoccia; order Minisyncoccales; family PWPS01; genus PWHW01. The sequence continues at coordinate 9,294 of CAYSXL010000006.1, forward strand.
AGGATTATAGATAAAATAAAAGATTTAAGAGGAAGACTGGAGGATTATGAGCCGGGAGCGGACGATGCGCCCACCGATTTAAGAGCGGCTATTATTTCCTATAGAGAGGTAAGACTTACTTGGAACGGGGACAGAAACGCAGAAGAATTTATAGGATACAAATCAAAGAGCAGTGGAACGCCTTATGACGAAATAGGATATACGGAAGATGAAAGCGGAGTTGTAGAAGATTTGGAACCAGGAGAAACGTATTACTTTGTAGTAACGCAAGTTGTAGACGGAAAAGAAAGCGGATACAGTATGGAAGTCAGTGTAACTATGGACTGGGATCCCACGCCGTTTAACGTGGAAGCGGAGGCAACGGATATAGGGGAATTAACATTTACATGGGAAACGGATCAGAACACTCAGGAGTATCGCATTTATAGAGCATCGGAAAGTAGAGGACCGTACACACAAGTAGGGGTAAGTGAGACGGAAAGTTTTACCGACACGGGACTCGGTCTTCAGGAGATGTACTATTATGTGGTTACCCAAGTTGTAGACGGGGAGGAGAGCGGATATAGTAAAGAGTATGTGGATAGCTGGTTTTACAATTGGCAAGGGGGAACTCAACCGCATCCGGACAAGGAACAGATTGATTTTGAATAACCATTAACCGGAACAAAAACGCTATGAGTCAAAAAAATAAAAGAATACACCAAATAAAAGTGGCGATTGTGATTTTGATGGCTCTCGGAGTTGCTCTTTCCGCTATTGCGCCCGCTTTTGCGGCAAAAGAAGTTATAAAGGAAGAAAAAGAGAGCATAAGAGAGAAAGTTAGCGCCACTAAAGACGAAATTCGCGAAATCTCCGAAGAATTATCCGCCTCCTTTAAGGAGGAGGAAGTAACGGTCGGGGTACCAGAGGTTCCACGGGGTTTTAGTTTTAAGTATACTCTAAGAGAGGGAGTGAGAGGTCAGGATGCTCGCTATATGCAAGCGGTGCTTAATGCCGACCCGGATACGCGTGTTGCCGGTTCCGGACCCGGTTCTCCCGGAAAAGAAACCGAGTACTTCGGTCCGGCGACAAGAAACGCTCTCAAGAGATTCCAACTCAAGCACGGTATATTGTCAACAGCGTCCCTTGGATTACAAACAAGAGAAAAAATGAACGAGATTTTGCGGGAAGGAGCAACCATCAAGAGAGTAGTCAAAAAAGATACAGAGCATTTAAAAGAGAGACTAATGGGTGTCATGGAAAAAGTAAAATATCTCAGAGAAATGGTGGATGAGATTTACTCCGAGAAAGAGGAAGAAGAATTAGACGGCAACGAATAAAGAGAGGGAGGCAGCTGAGAAACACGATGCGTATAGTCGCGGGAAGAAAGAATTCCACGATGAAAAAAAGTTTATGAGTTATAGAAGAATATTTTAAAAAAGGAGGGAAGATAGCTTGCGGGAATATTTCTCGAAGTTAGAAGAATCGGTACCGTACCTTGAAAACAAGCCTCATAATTTTAAGAAAGCGTTCTGTAATGTTTTCGGCTTAGAACTTAGAGATGAGGAAGACGTGTATATCCTCACAGAAGAAATATGTGACCTTATGTGGGAAAAAGTCGGTAATGGAAGGGTTATGCGAAAAGAAGATATACATCTTTTAAGAGGAAAGAATGGATTTTCGCTTGGTGAGGAGGAGAATGAACATCATTGGCCTCCAATCAGCAGGGGAGGGAAAAGGACAATAACAATCCCTGTAAAATTCCACAAAGACTGGCACGTGGTTTTTGTAAACTTGTACAAAAAAAGAGAGATAGAGGTCTTTTTGAATAAACTTTTTACCAATAATGAGATAGATGATTTCAATAAGTTACACAGGGCGGCTAAGAAAGCAAAAAAAGAGGCAAAAAAAATAAAACGTTAAAGAGCCGGTTTCTTACCGGTTCTCTTTTATGGTAAAATAAAGAATTGTGACTTTCGATTAATATGAAAATAATGACATCCTCCCTAACTTATCCCCTGGTAAACGGTGTTACCGTTTCCATAAATACCACTGCGGAAGGTTTTTTAAAAAAGGGACACGATATAAGAATAGTCGCTCCGGATTATAAAAAGGGAAAGGTAAGACCCGAACACGTGCGTATACCATCCTCTCTTTTGATTCACAAGATGGCGGTAAATCTTCTGGGAAGAGAGGAAAGGGTTTTCAGGGCAAATTCCGAGAAAAGAATTGCCGAAGCCGCTAGGGAGTTTAACCCCGATGCCTACTTTCTTCACTCGGTCACCTGGGCTCCCAATGCCTTTGAAAGCCATATGTTAAAGTCCGATAAACCGACAGTTCTTTTTTATCACACATTGGTAGAGGAGTACGGAAGAATATACGCAGGAAAAGCAGGCGCCTATGTGATGCGCAGAAGGACAAAATCTTTAGCGAATAAAGTGAATGCCGTTATGACTCCCAGTGCAATGATGAAAGATAAGCTTATCGAGTATGGTGTGAAAACTCCCATTTACGTTATACCGACAGGGATAGAGATGCCGGAAAAGAGCTTTACAAAAAAAGAACTAAGAAAGAAGTTCAATCTTCCCGAAAAAACAAAAATACTTCTTTATTTAGGAAGAATATCCAAAGAAAAAAATCTGGGCGTACTTCTTGATATGATGGAGGAGATTAGAAGAAGAAATTATAGAGCGACACTTCTTTTTATCGGTCCCGGAGATACGGACGAAATAAAAAAGAGGGCCGAAAAATTAGGGGTAAGGGAGAATATTGTCTGCACGGGACCGCTTAAGAAAGAGGAAGCGCAAAAAGTTTATGGAGCTTGTGATGTTTTTGTCTTTGCTTCTCAAACGGAAACACAAGGATTGGCAGTAGGGGAGGCAATGCTTGCAGGGCTTCCCGTGGTTGCTCTTAAGTCGCCAATCCAAAAAGAAGTATATCCGAAAGGAAAAGCGGTCATAGTGGAAAAAGAGGAAAATTTTGCCAAAGCGGTTATCGGTCTCTTTGAAGACGAGGAGAGAAGAGAAGAGATAGTAAAAGAGGGAAAAAAGTATGTAAGAGAAAACTTCAACAAAGAAAAAATGATAAAAAAACAAATAAAAGTATTTAAAAGGTTAGTAGAAAAAGAATAATAAAATAAAAAAAATGGAAAAAGACATTCAAAATTTCTCAAAGCAGTTTGAATTTTCTCCGGAAATAAAAAACAAGGAAAAATGGGGCGGTTTTCAAGATTATTTTCTATCCGGAATGGGAGGGTCTCATCTCCAAGGTAATGTTTTTAAAGCGATTTATCCCGATTTTCCGCTTTTTCTGCATCAAAATTACGGGTTACCACTTTTTCATAACGGCGAGAAGACAGGGTTTGTTATAGCGTCTTATTCGGGAAATACAGAGGAGGTAATTGATGTTTACAATAAAGCACTAAGTGAAGGTCTTTCCGTGATAGTGATATCAAAAGGAGGACATTTGCTTGCGGATGCGAAAAAAAAGGAACTACCCCATATCGAATTGCCTCAAGATGAAATTGAACCACGAATCGCGATAGGATATAGCTATAAAGCTCTATCAAAAGCAGTAGGCGTGGAGAAAGTGGAAAAAGAGGCAGAGAACACGGTAGATGATCTGATGAACGAACAACCAAAATTAAAGCAAAAAGCCGAAGAACTGGTCTCTTTGCTGGAGAACAAAATACCGATTGTTTATGCCACGGAAAGAAACCGTATTCTTGCTTCCATGTGGAAAATAAATTTCAACGAAACAACAAAAATTCCTTCTTTTTATAATGTAATTCCCGAATTGAACCACAACGAAATGACGGGATTTGACGTAACCTCCTCTACGAAAGAATTGAGCGAGAAAATGGTCTTCGTTCTTCTTAAAGACAGTGATGATTATTCGAAAAACCGAAAAAGAATGGGGGCTCTCAAAAAGGTTCTGGGAGAAAGAGACTTACAAATAATCGAGGTTGAGGTTGAGGGGAAGTCACGGACGGAAAAAGTGTTTAAAACCATTTTGCTTTCCGAGTGGACTTCTTACTTAATGGCGGGATTTTACGGTACCAATTATAAAAACTCCCCGATGATAGAAAATTTTAAAGGAATGATTTAAAAAATGAAGGAAAGAACTTATTTTTATGACTTACACTGTCATACAATAGCATCTCCGGATACCCCGGGAAAATTGAAGGACATCGCATGTATGGCAAAAAAAAGAGGAGTTGACGGGATTGCGGTCGCGGATCATGACAAGATTTATGAGGGGCCGCTAAGTGTGGACGGCATTGATATTATTCCCGCAACAGAGATTAGTCTTAAAGGAGGTGATCACCTTTTGGGGTATTTTGTGAGTAGCAAGGTTAAAGCGGGTCTTACTCTTAAAGAGACTATTTCCCTAATTCATAAGCAAGGGGGATATGCGGTGTGGGCACACCCTTTAAGGAGAAAAAATAATTTTACCGAAGAAGAAAAAGAAGCACTATCTTTACTTGATGGGCTGGAAGCGGGAAATGCGATGGATGGAGGAAAAAGCAGGAAAGCGACGAAAGAAGAGGCAAGACGGTGCTCTCTTATCGAAACTGCGGGGTCCGATGCTCATATTTGCGGGCAAGTCGGTACGGGGGTTTTGGAAGTAAGTGAAAAGATAAACAAAGAAAACTTTCTTGATGTTGCGGGCAAGGGTAAGGTTATTATTAGAGGAGAGATAAGTGGATACAGGAAGCATAATATGTGGTGGAAAAGGAAAATAAGAAAGCTCAGAGAAATATTGAGACTGGACGGGAGTAAAAGGATGAAAAATCTTTTTGCCAGAGTAGTAATAAGAAATTATTTGAGATTAAATAATATAAGATTAAAGCGAATAGATTTTAATCTTAAAGATAGGGAGTGATATTACAAAAAAAAGAAGCACAGGATGTGCTTCTAAAGGTTTGTGTTTTTCAAAAAAAGGTTCTTTAAAGGTGCTTTAGGGCTGTCCTAATCATGAGGATGAAAACGAGATATTGGATATGCGGATCATTAATATTTTGGAAGACGATATGGTCCGGATCGGCTTCTTCTACATTACTGTCTTTCATCCTTATTTTTTCCGTATTTATAAAAATGGCTTCTTTTCTGTATTCTACAATATTAGATTGGGCGAACCCTCGGACAACAGCCCACTCTTCTTTTGTTTGGGGATAAAGTGGCTTTAAACTCATTTTAGATCCTCCTTTCTTTTAATACTTTATTTAAATGTGAAAGGGCGAGTATCCTCCCTTTCTTCTTGTGCCATTATAAAGGAAAAAAGCTTAGATTCAACCCCGTTTTCCACAATTACGAGAATGTGTTTGGTTTTTTTGCGTTATTTGTGTACACTGAATTAAGGAGAGATATGTTTATGGATATATGACAGAGGAGAAAAAATTTCAAAGAAGAAAAGAGACTTTTATCTGTGATAATTGCGGGAAGAAAGTGCGGGGAGACGGTTATACCGATCATTGCCCGAGGTGTCTTTGGTCAAAACATGTTGATGTGAAGCCGGGGGACAGAAAAGAAGAGTGCGGGGCGCTCATGGAGCCTATTGGAGTGGAAATAAAAACGGATAAGAGTATTATTTATTACAAATGCACCAAGTGCGGTCTTAAAAAGAGGGTAAAAGGGTTCCCGCAAGACAGCGAGGAAGAGATAATAAGATTAAGCAAGGAAAAAATTCTCGATGATGTCCAAAGAAAAACTAAAAAATAAAATCAAAGAAGAACTTAGCGTTCCCAGAAAGGCGATAGAGGGGGATGAAAACAAAGAAATAGAAAAGTACCTCGGTCTTTTTTTGGTGGAAAAAGGATATATTGAAGAAATCGAGACAAGAGATGAGGATTGGGGTTTTGTTTACCACAGCGTTACCCGGAGTATAGCCATATCCGAAAAGGAGATGCCCCACACAAAGTGGGAAAAGTGCATTTTTAAAATGGGCATCAATAAAAAAACGGAAGAAAATCTTTTCCCGAATCCCGGAGTTGAAACAAAAAGGTATCGCTTCCTCCACGAGGCAAGTCATGGCTATCAGGAGTATCTTTGCCACAAGGAGAGCCCGGAAGATGCCAAACTTTGGCACGGGAAGTCATTGGAAGGAGAGATAAATTCTTTCTACTCTAAAATTTTTAATTTTTGTTTTCATAAACGGGCGGAAGAAAATGATAACAAGGGAGAAAAAAAAGAGAAGGAAAGAGGTCTTTCCATTTGGGGCAATGTTTCAAAATATAGCGTGGAATCGGGGGAAATACTCAACAAGAACTCGGAAATAGCGGTGCGGGCACAAGAAGATGCCAATGAATTAATAACAATGTTTCTTTGGCATCCCGAATATCTTGATAACTATCTGGACTATCTCTCGTTAAATTATGAAAACCATCAGGTACGAGAAAGGGAGAGTACTCGAGAAGATTTGGAGAAAAGAGGCCTTTTGCAAATATCAAAAGAAGATGCGGGCTACTTAAGAGAAGTGATAACTTCCTATGTCGGAGAAATGAAAAATGAGATTAAGTGTGTTATAATGCAGAACACGTCAGGTGATAAAAAGGAGGGATTATTTTGAGAAAGGGATGCATACTTATCTGCATTAAATGCAGAGAAAATGCGGTTTATGTGAAGGACTCAACAATAAATAGGTGCTCTTTTTGCAAAAAACCGATTGATATTGACAGAGGAATAGTCGATCTTGTGATTGCTCTCAACAACATCAATATCGGGACATACTCTTCCTGCATGGGACATAGTGGAGGGTTTGATGAAAACAGAAGAAGTTATCCGTATGTGGCCATTTACGGCGAAGGAAAAACCGATGCGGTAAAAACATTGCTCAAGAGATATAACAAAAGCTATGCCGATGGAGAGTTGCGAGGATGGCAGCTTGAGATTCAAAAGGATACGCTCGGAAGACCGATATGGATTATTGTTCCTTTGCAGAAAGAGAAAAATGTGGAAGAATTGAGAAAGGAGGCATCCGCTTTAGCGGAGTATATATTCTCAAATTCTTGAAATTCCAAAGAGAGCGAAGGCTCTCTTTTTGTTTTACATTGGCACCTTTTTGTACTAAAATATCCGTATGGAAATCAATTATAAAAATCCGAAAAAAAGGGAGGGTGTCTTTATTTGGGAGGCGGATGTGATGTTTTTCCCGAAAGCGGATTACGGGAGTTTTACCGGGAAAAAAGACATCGAAATTCAAGAAGACCTCAAGAGAAGGTATGGAAAAAATAGTTTTTGCTTTCCTTCTTCAAGGAGAGAAAAAGCTTTTTTAGCGTGGGTATCAAAAATAAAAGAATGGGAAAGCCAAAAAGAAGTGGAAGTTTCTTATGATAGTCCGGAAAAGAAAAAGTATGAGGACAGAGAAAACGGAAATATGATTAATATTTTTGACTTTTCCACCGGTATTTTGGGTAAAAAGAAGATTAAAGAAAATTTTTCCTTTAAATCTTTTGAAGTGGAACTTAGTGCGGACAACTGGGAGGTAAAGGATTACGAAAAGAATTCTCCCCTTTATAGAAGATATACTAAAAGTGAAACGCGAATCGGCAAGACCGATGATATTACAAGGCATGCCAGAGAGATTACAAAGGAAAGAGATAGTTACTTCGCAAAGGCTAAATTCATATACAACTGGGTTATAGAAAATATCGCCTATAAGGGAGAGGAAGAAAGAAAAGGAGTCATTAAAGTATTTAGAGAAAAAAGTGGAAATACGGAGGAAATAAGTCTTCTTCTTGTGGTTCTTCTTAGAGCGGTTGGAATCCCCGCAAGACTTGTAAGCGGAGCATGGGGAGAAGACGGAAAAAGACAAACCTTTCACTCATGGGTCGAGTTCTATATTGAAGACGTGGGATGGGTACCGGTGGATTGCGTGAAAAAAATGTTCGGAGAATTGGACAACGAAAGGGTAATATTTTCCAAGGGAGAAAACATATTGCTTAAAAATGCTCCCGAACACAGCGATATTTTTGATATAAAATACAAAAGGGCGCTTTATATGCAACCGGATGTTTTTTATGTCGACAGCGAGGAAGAAGGTTTTTTCGTGACAAGAAAAAGTAAGTATCTTCTTATCAAAGACCCCGGAAAATGGTAGTTTTAAAATTATTTCAAAATTTTTTAATGCCGAGCGCTTTTATCGTTCTCTTTTTCCTTTTGGGTATTATCTTCTGGGGAAAGAAAAAGAGCAGAGGGAAAACACTTATTATTTCAGGGGCGGCGCTTTATCTGCTTTTCTCTATTAGTCCTGTGAGTGATTTTCTTCTGATGTCCCTTGAAGAGAAGTACGAGCGTTTACCGGTTGAAAACATAGACAAAGCGGAAAAAGTGGTACTTCTTTTGGGCGGGAGGGAAAGCGATGTGCTCAGAGGAAGTGAAGTTTTGAGATTATGGCATCTTTCGGATGGGGAAATGGAAATAATCGTATCCGGAATAGATCCTTTTACGACAAAAAACGAAGAAGCTTACGCAGTGAGAAATTTTTTCGAACATAGGGGGGTTGATGAAAATAATGTTATAATTGAAGGGAAGTCTCATAATACAAGGGAGAATGTGGAGAATGTAAAAAAGATAGTGGGAGATAATCCTTTTTTCCTTGTTACTTCCGCGTATCATATGGACCGTTCCTTGCGGGAGTTTGAAAGGCTGGGCGCCAACCCCATTCCCGCTCCCACGGACTTCAAAAGGAAGAGGGTTATAACTTACGGTTTTTTCGACTTTATTCCCCGGGGGAGTAATTTGAGAAATTCCAATCTTGCGTTTCACGAATATATCGGTATTGTGTATTATCAATTTATATCCCTCCTCGGAAAATAATTTTTATTTGCAGAAAGTTTAAAGATGAATTATTATCAAGCCCTATGAAACCGAAACTCGGGACAATCGCAATCGCTTTTTTCTTTATCTTTCTTCCTTTTATTACGGAAGCGTTTTCCGTGGGGGACGTGGAGAGGTTTTTTGTTGAGCCGACATATGACTTAAAAGAGAGGAAAGAAACAAAAGCAAGACTCCAAAGAATCACCAACTACATATATTTTTATGTTGATAAGGGCTGGTGGGAAGGCCTCTCTGAAGAGAAACAAAAAGAATATGATGAGATTATTTATAATCTCGGGAATGAGTTCGAAGAGAATATTTACTATGAGTTTACTTCACGGTTTGGAGACAAGCCGGAACACAGAGTAACTTCCAAAGAGCGTATATCCGTGTTTTTCCATCCCATGCAAGAAAACGCGGGAGGTTATTTTCGATCGGGAGATCAGTATTCAAGATACCAGTACTCACAATCTAACGAAAGAAATATTCTTTACCTTAGCAGTAATGTGCTCAGTGACCCCGCTCTGCCCGGGTACCTCAGCCATGAATATGCTCATCTTGTCACCTTTAACGAGAAGAACAGGAAACAGGGAATAAACGAAGAGGTTTGGCTTAATGAGCTTCGTGCGGAAGTGATACCAACACTTCTTGGCTATGATGATGAATACGAAGAAAGTAATTTGAGGTTGAGGGTACAAAATTTTCTTCGGGATCCCGACATATCGCTTACCGAGTGGACGGAACAGGCGGCTGACTATGGCGTAATAAATCTTTTTGGACAGTATTTAATAGATCATTACGGGGAGCCCGTGATAAAAAAATCTCTTAAGTCGGAATTTATCGGTATTCCCAGTCTTGATTATGCGCTTTCAGAGCACGAAAAAAGATTTTCTGAAATTTTTACCGAATGGACCATTGCGAGTTACTTGAATGACTGCTCCTTAGGAGAATACTACTGTTACAAAAATGAAAGTCTGGAAAATTTACGAGTTTCTCCTACTACTTATTTTTTACCGACAAAAAATGAGGGAGGTTATAGTACGGAATACCGCACAAAAAATTGGGCGGGAAATTGGCACCGTATTGTGGGGGGATCGGGAACCCTCTATTTGGAGTTTAGCGGAGATAAGGAATTTACCGTTCCCTATATTCTTTGTGAAAAGGACGGGGATTGCGAAGTACGGCGCATGGAAATGGACGACGAAAATAAAGGAGAAATCGTGGTGGAAGGGTTTAATTCGAAATACGAATCCATAATCCTTGTTCCTTCTCTCCAGCAGAAGTTTGAAGGATTTAACGGTCCCGAGCAAACACATTCCTTCTACTGGGAAGCTAAAATAATAGATAAAGATAGACTTGCGGAAAAAGAAAGAGAAAAGGAAGCCATCCTTAAAGAAGTAAAAGAAAGACTTGTCGCCTTGAGAGAGGATGTAGCGAAACTTTATAAGTTGGCTGGCATAAAGTTTCCCGAAAATGAGATTTACGAGGTGAAGAAAAATCTTTATTTCGGGATGGAAGATTCGAGGGAGGTAAGGAGCTTACAGAGATTTCTAAAATCTCGGGGAGAAGACATCTACCCCGAAGGCTTTGTGACGGGAAATTTTTACGAACTTACAAGAAAGGCGGTTATCAGATTTCAGGAGAAACATCGCCAAGAGATACTTGATCCACTCGGTCTTAAATCAGGTACGGGGTATGTCGGTGAGTCTACAAGAAACTACATAAACTCTTTAATGAAAAAATAAGAATGCGTAATGCTGTAAAATTTGCTATTACTCTCCTTGTGGGTGTCTCGCTTTTTTATTTTGTTGTTAAAGAAACGGGCATCGAAGCTATCTGGGAAGGAATAATACTCTTTCTCCGACCGGAAGGGCTTATTATTATCGCGACCACTTTCCTTATTGTTTTTATAGGGGCGCTTCGCTGGAGAGAAGTTATTGCGTCTCAAGGGAAGAGAGTACCGCTTTTACTGACAATAAGATATCTCGTCAAAGGATTCACGGTGGATTTCCTTACACCGTTTTCTCTTTTCGGGGGTGAAGCGGTAAGAATATTTCTTATGGAAAAGTCGCTCGGATTAAAAAAGAGTGCTACCGCGGCGGCAATTGATAAGATAATGGATGTTACTATGCACTTTTTCTTTCTTGTTCTCGGTATTGTTCTTTTTATAATTCACGGGAGTGAGCCCAGTGGTGTATTTCTTTATTACGCGGGAGGAGTGATTACGGCTTTATTTTTTATTCTCTTCCTTTTTTACCAATTTGCTTTAAGAAAAAAAAGCATGATTGGGTGGGTTTTTAAGATTTTTGGATTTTCCAAAAATTATTTAGCGGATAACGGTAACGGAAAAATGGTAATGGAAATAGAGAGAGGTATAATCCGTTTCTTTTCTTTCCAGAGAAAAGAGCTTTTAAAAGGGATGGCGCTTAGTTTTTTGAGACATCTTCTTCTTGCTTTCAGGGTTTATATTATTTTATTTTTTCTTGTCGGGCAGACCGAATTGGGACACGCTTTTGCGGTATACGGCCTTACCATACTCTCTATGCTCCTGCCGCTACCTGCCGCGCTGGGAGGTATGGAGGCGATAATGGCTCTTGGATTCGGGACGCTGGGTATCGGACTTACAGCCGGTGTGGCTTATGCCGTTACGGTAAGGAGCGCGGACCTCATAGTTTGCGCGTTGGGGATAATTCTCTTTATACGCCTTTCATTTACTTCCTTCTTGAAGCAGTTCAATCTTTTTATAAAAAACTTTTCTACGGAAAAGGAATAGATTTGACAAAGGTGATTTATTTTGTTAATATTCAGCCAGTGGGTAGGTGCGAAATGTTAACTCCGATTCGGCAAAAAACCTCACTCGAGCGAGGTTTTTTGCTTTTTAAAGAACTGAAATTTTCTCTTAACAAAAGAGATTTTTTATTGGACGCATAATCATTTAACCGTAGTACAACACATTTTTCCGTATTTTACTCGGTAAGTGGTACCGAGTTTTTCTATGGGCTTGACACTTATTTCCCCTTTGTTAGAATGATACCGGGTCGGAAGGCACGTACTCACAGAATTGGAGTTAACGCTTCCGGCCCTTTTTATTACAAAAAAAATGGCTAAAGATAATTTTGTGAATAAAATAAAAAGAGGCGTTTCACTGAAAAAAAATAATACGATGGGCATAGAGTGTATCGCCGAGTATTTCCTGGAAGCTAAAAGCGGTGATGATGTTTTTTACGGTGTGAATTACGCCGAAAAGAACGGTCTACCCTTTTTTATTTTGGGGAAAGGAAGTAATATCATCTTACCCCCTCGTTATCGGGGTGTTGTAATTTACATGGGTATGGAAAGTTTTTCACTGGAGGTAAAAAAAGATGTTGTTCTTCTTTCCGCTATGGCGGGAGCTTTTCTTCCCGATGTCGCCCATGAAGTTACAAAGAAAGGGGGAGCCGGAATGGAGTGGGCGGGAGGAGTGCCCGGAAGTGTCGGTGGCGCCATAAGAGGCAATGCGGGAGCATTTGATGATTTTACGAGCGACTATATCAAGAGAGTGAAAGCGTTGGATATTAAAAAAAACGAAGAAAGGCACTTTATGAGAGAGGAATGTGAGTTTGCCTACAGGGAAAGTGTTTTCAAAAAAAATAGAAACTACATTGTTCTTGAGGGAGAAATGGAATTTCCCAAAAAAGAAGGAACTGAAAAAAAATTCCAAGAATATCTTGAATACAGAAAAAAGAGGCACCCGCAAAAACCTTCCGCGGGGAGCGTATTTAAAAATCCGGAGGTCAAGGAAGATTTTTTTAGAAAGCATAAAAATACGGAAAAGTTCAGGAAACTTGGCTTTGTGCCGGTAGGTTTTTTAATAAAGGAGTGCGGACTCAATGGGAGGATGGAGGGAGGAGCGCAAATATCGGAAAAGCATCCCAACTTTATTATAAACAAAAAAGGAGCGACAAAAGAAGATGTAGAAAATCTTACGAATATTGTAAAAGGAAAAATAAAAGAGAAGTTTGGTGTTGATGTGGAGACAGAAGTTGATTTCACGGTAGTTTGATTACTCAAGAGAATTTGATAGAATTAGTTTACTTTTTGCTAATTAAAAAAAACAAAAATGGAAGTCATTATCAAATCAAAAAATATAGATCTTACCCCGCACCTCCGGGATTATGCGGAAAAAAAACTCAAAAGCGCTTGCCGCTTTATTCCGGCTCTACTCAAGAAAGAGCGGGAAGACAAAGAGCAAGTAGGAAGAGAGGTTGATCGTATCGTTCTTGAGGTGGAAATAACGAAGGTCAGCGGAGATGAAAAAGGAAAGGTGTATCGGACCCAAGCAAAGATGGTTTTGCCGGAGATAACCTTAAAGGGAGAAGACATTGCAGAAACAGTAAAGGAGTCCGTGGAAGAGGTAAAATATGAACTTGAAAGGCAGATAAAGGATTATAAAGGAAAAATAGAAACACAAAGAAGAAAAGGAGGGCAGCAGGCGAAAAAAATGAGAAATTAATATGTCACTTCTAAACAGATTTTTCGGGGATCCGAATGAAAAATTCCTAAAATCGATAAACTCTCTCGTCTCACAGGTAAACGAAAACGAAAAAAAGTTGGACACATCCTCCGACAATGACCTGAGAGAACTATCCGAGAAGCTCAAAAAAAGGACACAGGAAGAGTCTTTGGATGAACTGCTTCCCGAAGCTTTCGCTTTGGCGCGCGAAGCGGCGAAAAGAACTCTTGGAGAGAGACACTATGATGTGCAAATAATGGGGGGAATTTCTCTCCATCAGGGCAAGACCGCGGAAATGAAAACGGGAGAGGGAAAAACCTTAGCGGCAACGCTTCCCGCGTATCTTAATGCGCTCTCCGGGAAGGGAGTGCACGTTATTACCGTGAATGATTATTTGGCGAGAAGAGATACGGTGTGGATGGGTCAAATATACCACTTTTTAGGAATTTCCGTAGGTTGTATAAACGATAGACAATCGTTCATTTATGATCCCGAACACAAATCCGGAGAAGAAGAAAAGGACAAAACCCGGGATGAGCTGGGTTCTTTTCACGTGGAAGAGGATTTCCTTCGCCCCTGCGAGAGAAAAGAGGCTTACAGCGCGGACATAACTTACGGTACAAATAACCAGTTCGGTTTTGATTATATGCGTGATAATATGGCGCTCAGTCTTAATGAGCGGGCACAGAGAGGATTTAATTATGCGATTATAGACGAAGTGGATTCTATTCTAATTGATGAAGCAAGGACACCGCTTATTATTTCCGTCCCCGAAGAAGGGGAAGAGCTTGAAAGCAAAAAGGAGATGTATAAGGAGTTCTCCCGTATTATTCTTAACCTTACACCGGGTACGGATTACGAAGTACATGAGAAAGAAAAAGCGGTGACCCTGACCGATGAGGGGATAGAGAAGATAGAAAAAATGCTCGGGATAGAGAATATTTACGATGAGAAGGATATGAACGCGGTGCATTATTTAGAGCAAGCGCTAAGGGCACAAGCGAAAGCGCCGCAGACAGGAAGACCGCTTTATGAAAGAGATACAAACTATGTTGTCAGAAACGGAGAAGTAATAATCGTTGATGATTTTACGGGAAGGCTTATGCCCGGGAGAAGATGGTCGGGAGGGCTTCATCAGGCGATAGAAGCGAAAGAAGGGTTGGAGATCCGACCGGAGTCAAGTACCATGGCAAGCGTCACTTTCCAAAATCTTTTTAGAATGTACGGGAAGATATCCGGTATGACGGGAACGGCGCAAACCTCTTCGGAAGAACTTTTCAAGGTTTACGGAATGGAAGTAGCTATAATTCCTACCAACAGGCCTCTTGTGAGAAAGGCATTGCCCGATCGTGTTTACAAGACCGAGATGGCGAAATTTAATGCGGTAGTGGAGGAAACGAAGAAAAGAAATGAAAAAGGGCAACCGGTGCTCCTCGGAACCGTCTCTATTGAAAAGAACGAGTTGCTTTCGAAGATGTTAAAGCGCGCCGGTGTTCCTCATAACGTCCTTAATGCCAAGAACCATGAGAAGGAAGCGGAAACTATTGCGCAGGCGGGGAGCTTGGGAGCGGTAACCGTGGCGACCAATATGGCCGGAAGGGGAGTGGATATAATTCTTGGAGGAAATCCTTCGGACAAGGGAGAGGCACAAAAAGTAAAGGATTTAGGCGGACTTTTTGTTCTGGGTACGGAAAGGCACGAAGCGAGAAGAATAGATGACCAGCTTAGAGGAAGGTGCGGGAGGCAAGGAGATCCCGGAGAGAGCCAATTTTTTGTTTCTCTCGAGGACGATTTAATGCGTATTTTCGGAGCCGAAAAGATACAAGGCCTTATGAGTCGCTTTAATCTTCCCGACGACCAACCAATTGACGCGCGTTATGTTTCCGGAATAATTGAATCGGCACAAAAAAAAGTGGAAGGACATCATTTTGATGCTCGAAAACATGTTCTTCAGTACGACGAGGTACTTTTTAAACATAGGAAAAAGTTTTACGAATTAAGGGATGATATTTTAGAGAGAGCGGAATTTAAAGACAGGAAGGCGGAGAGAAGTCTCCGGTCTTATATCTTGGAAATTCTTGAAAAGCACGGAAAGGATAAAGAGGAATATTTGGAAAAAGAAAAAGAATTGGAAGAAGACGAAATGAGAAATCTGGAAAAGTTCGTTATTTTAAGGACGATGGATTTTCTATGGAAGGATCACTTGGCGGTGATGGAAGAGACAAGGGAAGCGGTCAGGTTGCGCGGATACGGGCAAAAAGATCCTCTTACCGAGTATAAAAAGGAGGGCCATATGGCTTTTAAAGAATTAATGACAAGTATCGAATTGGAGATAGGGGAAAGAATTCTTCGTGTGAAAACCGCCAAAAAAGCACCACCAAGACCGCATTTTGTGGTAAAAAGAGATACTGTGCCGGAAAAAAATAAAATCAGAAATAAATCTGTGGGAAGGAATGACCCTTGTCCTTGCGGAAGCGGGAAGAAGCTTAAAAAGTGTTGCGGAAAATAAATTTATATTTGACAAAATAACGTAAAAGTGTCATATTACCGCGTATGAAAATAAAAAATGTGACAATAATTCTAACAGTATTACTTCTGGCTCTAATATATGTGGTTGCCTTTCCTTCAAGTTTTAATAGGGGTGTCGAGACAGTAAATAAAAGAGTTCCTTTTTCCGTTCCCATGCTTGAGGAGCGTGATTTTATGTTTGGGCTTGATTTGCAAGGAGGAGCTTATCTTTTATATGAAGCGGATCTTTCCGATGTTCCTATGGGAGAGAGGACCGAGCGGATGGAAGGACTGCGGGATCTTATAGAGAGGCGTATTGATCTTTATGGCGTGGGAGAGTCGATGGTTCAGGTAAGAGGAGAGAGAATTACCGTGGAGATTCCCGGGGCTCATGATTTGGACGAAGCCATAGATATTATCGGGGAAACCCCCTTTTTGGATTTTCGGGAAACTTCTCCGGAAATGATAGAGAGGCAACAGGAAAAATGGGAGGAAATAGAAGACTACTTGGGGAAATCCATGCAAGAGATGACTTTTGAGGATCTCATGGGGTTACAAGACAGTGAAATAGAAGACTGGGAAATAGTATTGGAAAATACATATGAGATTACGGAGCTTACCGGGAGGCATTTGGAGAATGCGCGAGTAGTAATGCATCCTACAACTCGTGAACCGACAATTACACTTGATTTCAACAGAGAAGGAGCTGAACTTTTTGAGGAAATTACCGGACGAAACGTGGGGATGCCACTTGCAACTTTCCTTGACGGAGAGATGTTGCAGGAGGCAACAGTGCAAGAAAAAATATCGGGGGGAGAAGCTCAGATAACGGGGGATTTCGGGATGGAGGAGGCCTATAATATTGCAAGGGATTTACGCATAGGTGCGCTTCCCGTTCCTATTGAGCTTGTATCCCAGCAAAGTATCGGGCCCGCTCTAGGAGAGGAATCGCTGGAGGTCTCTGTGCAGGCGGGAATTTTTGGATTTTTACTTGTTTCCGTTTTTATGGTCTTGATTTATCGGCTTCCGGGACTTTTTTCCGTATTGGCTTTGGGAGGATATATTCTTATTGTTCTCTTTTTGTTTAAGATAATACCCGTAACTTTGACTCTTTCCGGGATAGCGGGACTTATTCTTTCCGTGGGAATGGCGATTGATGCCAATATCCTTATTCTTTCCCGAATGAGGGAAGAGATAAGAAAAGGGAATAATGTAAAGGAAAGCATCGAAAAGGGCTATAATAACGCTTGGTCCTCGATAAGGGACGGCAATTTTACTACTTTGATGGTTGCAATTATTTTATTTTTTATTACCACCAGTTTTGTCAGAGGTTTCGCGGTTACCCTTATTTTGGGCATCTTGGCAAGTCTTTTTGTGGCGATGATAATAAATCGTGCTTTTCTTGCTTATTGTGAAGAGAGTAAATTAGCGAAGTTTAAAAAATTGTGGGCGTAAGAACTACTTGAAATATGAGATTTGAATTTACCAAATATAGAAAAATTTATTACGCGTTTTCCGGCATTCTTCTTCTTTTAAGTCTAGGGGGGATTGTGTTTTTTGGACTTGTCCCGGGAATTGAATTTGCGGGAGGAAGCGCTCTCGAAGTAGAATATCCGGAGGAAAGACCATCGCCGGAGAGTATTATTGAAGATTTGGAGGAAATCGGGTTAAGGGAGGTAAGTGTCCGGTTACTCGGGGAAGACGGGGCTTTGGTGCGAACGGAAAGTGCTGACGAAGAAACGTATAGAAAAATAATGGGTGTTCTCGAGGGGGCTACGGAAAGAGAGTTCGAATCCATAGGTCCCGCGGTGGGAGAGGAGCTCAGAAATATGTCCATTATTGCGATATTTGTCGCCTCGATTCTTGTTGTTTTGTATATTGCCATTAGTTTTCGGGAAGAAGACGGATCAGTTAGTTCACTTAGATACGGCTTTATTGCTACGGGAATAGCTTTTTTTCATGATGTGCTTATTGTTTTGGGAATTTTTGCGTTGCTTGGATATTTTTACGATGTGCAAGTTACCATACCGATTACCGTAGCGCTGCTTACGACACTTGGTTATTCCATAAATGACACGGTAGTGATTTTTGATCGGATTCGCGAAAACCTAAGAAAAAACAAAAGCGGAGAAGATTTAAAGACTATAATTGACCGGAGTTTGAATAATACCGTAGGAAGGTCAGTGGGTACCTCGGTTACCACTTTATTTGTGCTCTTCTCTTTACTGTTTTTCGGAGGAAGTGCGCTTTATTATTTTGTTTTGGCGCTTATTCTGGGAGTTGTACTGGGAACGTATTCCTCTATTTTTCTTGCGGGGGCTCTTGTATTGGACTGGAATAGTTTGACCAAGAATAAAAAGTAGGGTATAAATAATAGACGGCAGATAATTTTTTAATTAATTAACGAGATTCGTTTTTTTAAACAATTTTCAAGTTAAATATGTCTGAATACTATAAAGTGTGCGAGGAATTGTTAGAATTTTTACCGGAGAGAACCAAAAATATTGTTTCTCGGCGCTTTGGTGTTAGTGGAAAGGAAAAAGAAACATTGGATGCTATCGGGAAAGAGTATGAGATTACGAGAGAAAGAGTCCGCCAGATCGAAAAAGAAGGAATGAGAAAAATAAAAAAGAAGGCCGAAGGGTATAGAGATATATTTAATGATATCGAAGATAAGTTAGACTTTTTTGGGGGAA
>CAYSXL010000007.1:0-10526 GCA_964435025.1 uncultured Candidatus Saccharibacteria bacterium
GCTTTGGCGGACAGTTCCGCTTCTCGGAACGCCGTTTTTTTCCTTCTTCATATTGGCGGTGCGTTTACAAGGCTTTCGGAGAATAAGGATTTTCATGCTCTTTGGATGAAAGATAAAAAAGCTTTTTCGGAAACAAAAAAGGAAATAGAAGAGGCTTATAATAAACTTAAGAAGGTTAAAAAACCCCTTTTACTTTCTCAAATAAAAGGAGATAGAGGTATTTCCGAAGAGAAACTTATTTCTTATTTGGAAATATCAAAAAAAATCGTTCAAAACGGAGAAGGCGAATTTGGTATTTTTAATTGGCCGGAAATAAGGCCGAAGGGCATCAAGGACAAGGCATACATTACCCTCAAGAAAGCGGGTCGGCCTCTCCATTTCCGGGAAATCGCGTCTGCCTTGGGGGAAAAAGTAAATCCCCAGACAACGCACAATGAACTCATCAAGGATCCTCGTTTTGTGCTTGTAGGAAGAGGGGTCTATGCCCTTACACAATGGGGGTATACGCCCGGAGAAGTAAAAGAGGTCATCCGCGGTATTTTGGAAAAAGAGGGAGCTCTTCCCAGAAACGAGATAATCGAGCAGGTAACAAAACAAAGAATAGTGAAAAAAAATACGGTTGTTCAGAATTTAAGCAATAAAAAGTATTTTATAAGAACCCCTGATGGGAAATACACCTTGGCTTAATCAAATAATTGAAAAGCAACTGGAGATGGTTGAGGGCTTGGGGCCCAGTCTGCAGTTTTTGTGGCAACTTTTTTGGACCTGGGGGTGGATCTTTCTACCCTTCTTTTTATGGCCTATCGTAAAATTTCACTGGTTGTTCTGGCGGGGAAGTTTGTGGGATGACAACAAGAATATAAAGACACTAATAGAAATTCGTCTTCCGGGTGAAATAAATAAACCGATAAGAGCAATGGAGGTTGTTATTACCGGTTTTTGGCAAATATACGGACCCCCAAACTGGTTTGAGGAGTGGTGGGAAGGACAGGATGATCTCTCCTTTTCTTTTGAAATAGCCGCTATAAACGGAATACCTCACTTTTTGCTTCGTATACCCAAAAAGCAAAAAGAACTTTTTGAAACTCATATTCACGCGCAGTATCCGGATGCGGAGGTATTTGAAGTGGAAGATTACACTAAGAAAGTTCCTCAAAACATCCCCAACGATAGATGGGGTATCTGGGGGACCGACTATGTAATGCCCAAGTCCGATTGCTATCCGCTAAAAACCTATAAGGATTTTGAAAATGAAGCCGAGCCAAAGGAAGAAAAAAAGATAGATCCTTTGGCATCTCTTATGGAGGGTCTTAGCAAAATGGAAAAGGGAGAGCAAATATGGATACAGATAAAGGCAAAGCCGATAACCGCTGAGAACGACGGGTCAAATTTTATGGAAAGATCCAAGAAAGAATATAATAAGCTGGCAGGAAGGAAAGAAAAACCTCCCCCGCCACCCATATGGGAGGAGGTTATCAGAATACTAAGAGGGCTTCCCGAGGAAAAACACGAGTCCGAAGAAGCCTTTCCGGAAATGGGACTTACTCCCGGAGAAAAGGATATAGTTACCAGTATCGAGAACAAGAGAAAAAAACATCTTTTCAGTTGTTTTGTGCGTTATGTTTATATTCACAAGAAAGAGAAATTTTCCGGGAAGGGGATTAAAATTCCCATGAGTTATTTTAACCAACTCAACAATCAGGGGCTTGGGTTTATGATTCCGAGAGGAGAAACAATTACCAAAGTGAAGCAGAATTGGTATGATTTCTTTTGGTTTATACAAAAAAGGCTTTATCTTAAAAAGAGAACGATGTTTCGCAACTATAAAAGAAGAGTTCCCGCGAATTTTCCTGTTGATGATGATGAAAGTACTTATGTTCTTAGCTCCGAAGAACTTGCAACTATGTTTCACTTTCCATCCAGGGCTTCCGTTCCTCCTTCCGTAATCCAAAGAATAGATTCAAGAAAGCAGGAAGCTCCCTACGAGCTGCCGGTAGAAGAAGATTAATAAAAATTATATGGATGACAACGACATTACATTTTTCGGTTATACCAATTTCCGCAATCAAAGGAAGAAATTTGGTATAAAAAGAGACGACAGAAGAAGGCACTTCTATGCGCTTGGGAAGACCGGTATGGGAAAGTCGGCAATGCTTGAGAATATGGCAATTCAAGACGTTAAAAGAGGCGAAGGTGTCGGTTTTATTGATCCTCACGGAGAAGGAGCACAAAAACTGCTTAGCCAGGTTCCCATAAACCGTATAAATGACGTGATTTATTTCAATCCCTCGGACATGGAGAGAGTAATCGGTTTTAATGTAATGGAAAAAGTTGATAAAGAGTATCGTCACCTTGTTGCTTCGGGGCTGATGGGAGTGTTTAAGAAAATATGGCCGGATGTCTGGTCTGCCAGAATGGAGTATATTCTAGGTAATACCGTCTTAGCTCTTCTCGACTACCCTAACTCTACTCTTCTTGGAATCAATCGTATGATGGCGGACAGCGAATTTAGAAATAAGGTAGTGGAAAAGATAGAAGACCCGGTAGTTAAAGCGTTTTGGACGAAAGAGTTTGCCAATTGGAGCCAACAGTATACAGTGGAAGCGGTTGCCGCTATTCAAAACAAAATAGGACAGTTTATTTCCGCTCCGCTTATTCGCAATATTGTCGGACAGGTGAAATCGACAATCAATATGGGAGACATAATGAACAACCGCAAGATACTTATAGTCAATCTATCCAAAGGAAAGATAGGAGAAGACAGCTCTAAATTACTCGGTGCTCTCATTATTACGAAGCTTCAGCTTGCCGCGATGGAAAGGGTGAATATTCCTGAGAAAGAAAGAAAAGATTTCTTTCTTTATATAGATGAGTTTCAGAATTTCGCGACAAGATCGTTTATCAATATTCTTTCGGAGGCAAGAAAATACAGACTTTCACTTATTCTGAGTCACCAGTATGTGGGTCAACTTGATGAACACGACACATCGGGACATCATATGCGTGACGCTATTTTAGGGAATGTGGGTACCATAGTCAGCTTTCGGTTGGGTGCGGAGGATGCCGAAATACTGGAAAAAGAATTTACACCCTATGTTTTTGTAGAGGATTTCATTAATCTTCCCAAATATAATATCTACACAAAACTGATGATCGACGGGATTTCCGGTAAGCCCTTTTCCGCGGAAACCATTCCGCCGCCGGAGGAAGAAGATCAAAAAGTGATTGATAAAATAATCCGCGCTTCCGGGGAACGTTATGCGGCGGACAGAAAAAAAGTAGAGGAGAAGTTGTTGCGATGGCTGGGAGAGTTTAATGAAAAGATGGATACCCAATCATCGGGGTCTTCAGCACAAAAAGGCGGACAAGAACTCTATGATGCGGAGTGCTCAAGTTGCGGAAAGAAAACCAAAGTACCGTTTGCTCCTGATGGTACCAGACCCACATATTGTAAAACCTGCCGCAAATCCGTTAAAAAGAAGAAAGAAGAAAGCGAAGAAGCCGACTCTTCCCGGGATGCGGAAGAAACAAAAGACGAAAAGTCACCATCTTTAAAGGAAGCGTTGGAAGAAGCGAAAGAAGAGAAAAAGGAAGGACGCTTAAGTGATTTGAAGACGGCACTTAAAGAGGCGTTTAAAAAAAGGGAATGATACGGTTTTCCGAAAGATGAAAAGAGTACTTATGAGAAATATTAAGGATATAAATGTAAAAGGAAAGAGAGTTCTTCTTCGTGTGGATTTTAATATTACCTTTGACGAAAAAAAAGAAATTTCCGATGATTTGCGATTAAGGTCCGTCCTTCCGACGATTAATTATCTTATTGAAAAAGGAGCAAAAATTATTCTCGTTAGTCATTTCAAAGAACCGGAAGAAAAGAGGGTGTTTGGTGAAGAAAATAAAGAGAAAGCAATAGAAAAAGAAAACAGCCTTTATTTAGTAGCTAAAAGATTGTCCGCTCTTTTAGGAGAAGAAGTGAAGTTCATCGGTGATTGTGTCGGGAGGGAGGTAAAAAAAGAGATTGGCAAAATGGAAAGGAGTGACGTTTTGTTGCTTGAAAATCTGAGGATGTATAAAGAGGAGAAAGAAAATTCCGAGGAATTTGGGAAAGAGCTTGCATCTCTTGGAGATATTTACGTTAACGACGCTTTTTCCGTTTCTCACAGAGAGCACGCATCGGTTGTACGGCCGCCGGCACTTCTTCCAAGTGCCTGTGGTATGCTTATGGAACGGGAAATAAAGATTTTGGAAAAGGCACAAAAAAATCCCAAAAGACCCGTGATTGCCATTATTGGAGGAGCAAAAGTGAAATCAAAAATAACTACCGTAAGTTATTTCATTGAGAATGCGGATCATGTGCTTTTGGGCGGAAAAATTGCAAATACTCTTCTTATTGTTCGCGGTTTGGCGCATAACAGAGATCTTCCCGGAGAGGAGGTAGTAAGCGCAATAAAAGATATGGATTATACTACTCCCAAATTGCATCTTCCTGTTGATGTTATTGCCTCCACTACCGACTCGGGAGAGAGTGATGTTCGGGAAACCGCCGTTGGGAACGTAAAAAAGGAGGAGGATATTTTCGATATAGGAGCCGAAACAATAAAGCTTTACGGGGATATTATCAGGGAGGCGGGGACGATAATTTGGGCGGGACCGCTCGGGCTTTCCGAAAGAAAAGCGTTTGAAAAAGGGACACAGAGGGTAGGAGAATACATTGTCGGCAACGGGAACGCTCTGAAAGTGGCAGGAGGAGGGGATACCAATAAAGCGTTAAAACAGTTTAATCTTTTGGATAAAATAGATCATGTTTCCTGCGGAGGAGGAGCGATGCTAACTTATATTATGAAAGGCTCTATGCCCGGTATTAAGGCCTTAGAAAAATGAAAAATTTAAAAGAAACAGCAGAAAGAATAAAAAAGGGGGTAAAAACAGGGGAAAAATTTATTCTCTTTGGTGATGCTGATTTAGATGGAGTAACTTCCACCATTATGCTCGAAGAAGCAATAGAGATGCTCGGCGGAGAGAAGGTAATCTATCTATCCAACAGAAAAAAATGGGGATACGGCTTAAGCAAGGCGGCAATGGAAGAGATAAAAAAAGAAAAGGAAGGAGTGATTATTACTCTCGATTGCGGGATAAGTAATTTCGAAGGAGTGAATATCGCTAAATCCTTGGGCTTTGCCGTGCTTATAGTAGATCATCACATAGAGCTTAACGGATTGCCCGAAGCGGATTTTGTTTTAGACCCCAGCCAAAAAAAAGACGACTATCCGTTCAAAAAACTGGCTAATGCGGGAATCGTTTACAAATTAACCCAAGAAATACTGGGCAGTGATTTCGAAAAGACAAAAAGAAGATTTCTTGAGCTTGCTGTTCTTGGTACGCTTGCGGATATGGTGCCCAAGAAAGAGGATAACAAAGAAATACTCGAGGAAGGGTTACCACTTGTAAGGGATTCGCGGATTTTATCTCTCCAGGTACTTAAAGAAAGCGTGGATGACCTTGCGGAAAAGACAGTTTCTCTTCTTAATATCACCACACCGGTAGGGAAGGTCAATAGAGCTTATCTTTTCTTGAAAGAAAAGGATAAGGCCAATGCGGGAAAAATACTATGGAACCTGGAAAAAGAGAAAAAGAAACGCAAATCCTTGCTTCTTAAAGAAGTAGAGGCCATAGAAAAAGAAATAAAAAAAGAGGAGCCTATTGTATTTAAAGAAGGACAATTCCCCCCGCATTTAGCGGGCGCGCTTGCTTCCAGGATAATAAGAAATGCGAAAAAACCTGTTTTCTTGTACAGTATAGAAGAGGAACTTGCAAAAGGGTCCGTGAGAGGGATTCCGGGATATAATGCCGTAGAGGCGATGGATGCTTGTAGCGGGTATCTTGAGGCTTTTGGCGGGCATCCGGAAGCTGCGGGATTTACGCTCAAAAAAGAAAATGTGGGAAAATTTAAAAAATGCCTGATTGATCATTTTAATAATCTTAATCTTTCTCAAAAATAAATAATATGAAAAAGGTAACCATTTATACCGACGGGGGATCAAGGGGGAACCCGGGCAAGGCTGCGGTAGGAGCCGTATTTTGCAATGAAAAAGGAGAAAAGGTAAAGGAAAGCGGAAAGTACTTGGGAGATGACCTTACAAATAACGAAGCAGAATACGAAGCGGCCATTTTTGCCTTGGAAAAATTTAAGGCGTTATTTAGCAAAAGACTGGCCAAGGAAACAGAGGTGGTTATTTGCAGTGACTCCGAGCTCGTTGTAAAACAAATGCACGGAAAGTATAAGATAGAAAACGAAAAATTACAGCCACTTTTTTTGAAGCTCTGGAATCTTTGTCTTGATTTTAAAAAAGTGAGAATCAAGTCGGTGCCAAGAGGTAGAAATAAGGATGCTGATAGAATTGTCAACGAGACACTGGACGGAGAGAGTAAAAAAGCTAAGCTTTTTTAATTCTCCTTACATATTCTCCCGTTTCCGTGTTTATTTCCAATAAATCCCCCTCTCCGACAAAGAGAGGAGTTTCTACCGTTTTTCCGGTTTCCAAGGTTACGGTTTTAGTACCTCCCTCCGCTCTGTTGCCCTTTATTCCCGGGGGAGCTTCTTTTACCCTGAGACTTACTTTTACGGGAAGGGATATTCCGAGAATCTTTCCTTTGAATATAACGGCGGAAGCGGAGGTGTCTTCAATTAAATAGTCCGCTTTCTTCTCTATTTCTTTCTCTGTTAGAGTAAAACGAAAAGAAGGATCACCTTTCTTATGGAAAACATATTTACCGCGGTGAGAGTAAATAAAAAAAGCCTCTAATTTTTCAAGTTCGGCTTCCTCGATTTCATCCTCTCTACGGAAAGTTTTCTGGGTAATACTTCCCGTCTTTAAGTTTTTGAGCTGAGCTCGAACAACTGATTTCCCCCTTCCTTTAACATTATGCGAGTGACTTATAACTTCGTAAGGGTCTTTTTTCAGAATGACAACTTTTCCCTTTTTTACTTCCGTATGCTTTAACATTACTTAATTTGCATTAATACAATTTATGGGTTATAATAACAATAGCACATTTTTACAAGAGGAGGGATATTTTTGGAAGGGCTTGTTGTTTGGGCCGTCGCTATATTTCTTTTGATCGCATTTCCTCTCGGAATACATACGCAGTATATAGAGCAAAAACAAAGATATGCGACAAAAGAGCTGAAAAAGTTCGGTTATGACGGAAACAATCTCGAAGAATTCTCAAAAAAAGAGCAAAAAAAGATATGTGAGCTCTTAAGGGAATGTCCAAGTGAGTATTACTTGGAACAGCTGGAAAAATTTAATGAAAGACCGAAGGGGTAAATTTCCTTTTCGGTTTCTTTTTTTATATAGGAGTGGTATTTTGTATGTTTTTGTGGTATTATATAGTCGGTTTGTACTTTTTTATAAAAGGAGGTTGCGGGAATGAATTCGGAAGGAAGAGAAAAATACTATTTTGGAAAACTTATGGCGGTCAAGTCCATCATAAGAGGGATGGCCGATATAAAGGATGGATTTGATTATATCGAAAGGTTTTATGAACCCGGAGAAAATCAATCGGTTAGATTTATCTCCGAAGGTATGGAGATTATTGTGAATGAACCATTCCCCGAAAAAGATGTTCTCTGTGTTATGGTCCTCCTTTCTCCCGTGGAAAGCGAAAACTCAAGTTATATGCCTGACGACGTTCATTATCTGTACGAGATAGAAGAAGAACGCGTAAAACGGTATTTGCTT
Organism: uncultured Candidatus Saccharibacteria bacterium; assembly: GCA_964435025.1. Classification (GTDB taxonomy): domain Bacteria; phylum Patescibacteriota; class Minisyncoccia; order Minisyncoccales; family PWPS01; genus PWHW01. The sequence goes on from CAYSXL010000007.1 coordinate 7,743, forward strand.
GTTACGCCTACGGTTCCCGGCATGAAGGATGAAAGGGAAGAGAGCGAAGATACACTGGATGAACTAATAGCTGTTTTGTTGGAATTCAAAGAGTTCTATTAAAACTTAAACAGCTAAAAGTGCCCGGAAGTTAGGGCACTTTTTATTGTCTTTTAAATATTCTTTAATGGAACGGAAATATGCAGGAAGAAAAAAAAGTTTTTGACGTTGCCGTTATAGGAGGGGGTCCCGCCGGTATAATGGCTGCGGGAAAGGCGGCGGAATCAGGAGCCTCCGTTATTTTACTTGAAAAAAACAAAAGTTTAGGGAAGAAGCTCTTTCTCACCGGCAGTGGGCGTTGTAATATTACCAACGCTGAGTTTAATATAAAAAAACTTGTATCTTCCTATGGAAAGAACGGTAAATTTTTGTTTCATGCATTCTCCGTTTTCGGACCCCGGGAAGTATTATCCTTTTTTGATAACCAAAGACTGAAAACAAAAACAGAGAGAGGGAAGAGAGTATTTCCTGTTAGTGATAAATCGAGAAGCGTAATAAAGGCGCTTACCGATTATTTAAAAAATAGTGATGTGACCCTGATTTTGAATGCGGAGGTTCATCGTTTATCTTTAAAAGGTGAAGAGGTTAAAAAGATTATGCTTAAGGGAGGAGGAGAGATATACGCGAGAAATCACATTATTGCGACAGGGGGTGTGAGCTATTCTTTTACGGGATCAAGCGGAGACGGAATAAGATGGGCATCCAAAACGGGGCATAAGATAGCGGAATTGTCGCCTGCTCTGGTTCCTTTAGAGGCAAAAGAGGAATGGGTCAAAAGTTTGCAGGGACTTGATTTAAAAAATATAAGGATATCCGTAAAAGAAGGAGAAAGAAAAAAGGAAGAAATAGTAGGAGAGTGTATTTTTACTCATTTCGGAATAGGAGGCCCCGCTATTTTAAAACTGAGCAAAACAGTAGGTGAAATAAAGAAAAGAAAAAAGGATGCAAAACTTTCCTTGGACCTAAAACCCGGACTCAGTAGGGAAAAGCTTGATAAAAGAATACAGAGAGATTTTGGAAAATACGCCAATAAACTTTTTAAGAACAGCTTACAAGACCTTCTTCCTTCAAAGATAATTCCTGTAATCATTTCTTTGTCGCAAATAGATGCTGAAAAGGAAGTCAACAAAGTTACCAGGGAGGAAAGAAAAAGATTGGTAAAACTCTTAAAAGATTTGGAAATAAGTGTAGCCGGAACCATGGGCTTTAATATGGCCGTTGTTACTTCCGGAGGGGTTTCGCTTTCCGAAATTGATGATAAGAGCATGAAATCAAAAAGAGTTAAAAATTTGTTTTTTGCGGGAGAGGTTATCGATGTTGACGGGACAACAGGGGGATTTAATCTGCAGATGTGTTGGAGTACGGGTTACTTGGCGGGAAAAAGCGCTATAAAAACATGGAAAGATTAAGGAAACTAAAACAATTTTATAATAAGTACGAAAGGTACCTTATTCCGGGAGCTCTGCTTTTCGGATTTATTACCGATGTTTTAACTTTTCGTTTAGTCAGCTTTACTCTCGCGATGCTTATCCTTTTGGGGCACCTGATATTTATAGGAATAAATATTAGTGTTATTAACCTCTATGAGGCAAGGAAGATAACGGGAAAAGTATTTTCCTATTGGAGGGTTTTGGCTCCTTTATTTTTGCAGTACTCTTTTGGAAATTTGTTTAGTGCCTTTTTAATATTTTATTCGCATAGTGGCTCTTTCTCTGCAAGCTGGCCCTTTATCGGAGTGATTGTGTTTTTAATGATAGGAAACGAGGTTTTTAGAAAGTATAATATACGTCCCACAATACAGATAAGCGTCTATTTTTTTGCTCTTTTTTCTTATACCAATTTAGTATTTCCACATCTGCTTAATAATTTAAGTACGTTTATTTTTTTGGGGAGCGCGGTAGTGAGTGTCCTTCTTATACTCTGGTTCTTGTCCCTGCTTTCTTCTTACACTTCGCGAGTCGGTGAAAAAAGCAAGGCAATAAAGCTCTATATTTGTCTTATTTTTTTGGGAATGAATTTTCTCTACTTTACTAATCTTATTCCTCCCATACCTCTTTCCATTACAAGCGTAGGGGTTTATCACGACATAGAAAGAGTAAACAGGGAGTACAAAGCGGTAACGGAGGAGTGTGAAAATTTTGATAAGTGTTTCTTCTCCCATGAAAGAAGGCACATTTCCCGAGAAGGGGAGTCGTTATATCTCTTTAGCGCGGTATTTGCTCCCGAAGGCATGGATCTTTCCGTTATGCACGAGTGGCAAAGATATAACAAGGAAAAAAAGAAGTGGGAAACGGCAGTAAATATCCCTTTTTTGGTTGAAGGAGGAAGGGAGATGGGTTACAGGTGGTATACTTATTACAATGTTTCTCCCGGATACTGGAGAGTGAATGTAAAAACGGAGCGTGGGCAAATCATAGGGAGAAAGAACTTTTATGTAATCGGGGAAAAAGGAGTTACGAGGGTGGAAAAATCAATATGATTATTGTATAAAGTAAGTGTATGGAAAGGACAAACCGGAATAGAGAAAAATTTTTTACGCAGAAAGACAAGATTTTGTTTAAACTCTTCCTGCTTGTTTTTGCGGGATTTGTTGTGATTCTTAACTGGGCCGATGTTTCTTGGTTTCTTAATATACGAACTGCTCCCGAAATGATAAGGGGAAGTTTCGAGAGAATGCTTTCTCAAGATTTTTTTGTGGGAGAAGAAGACGGAAAAGAGGAAAAAACGGAAGAAGTAAAAGAAGAA
>CAYSXL010000007.1:10626-12014 GCA_964435025.1 uncultured Candidatus Saccharibacteria bacterium
GAAGAAGTAAAAGAAGAAATATATGATTATTGCGGGGAAAACAGCATCGTTATCCCTGCTATTGATATTGAAGCTCCTATCGTGGAAGCGGGAGGAGTAACGGAAGAAGAATACAGAAGTGCCCTTGACAGAGGAGTGCTTCACTTTCCGGACTCTCCTTATCCCGGGGAAGAGGGGCTTGCCGTACTTCTGGGGCACTCTGCTCCGGAAGGGTGGCCGAAGATTAAATATGACTGGGTGTTTACGGAGATAAACGATCTCAAAGAAGGGGATGAAATAGAGATCTGTTTTAACGATAGATTATATAACTATACCGTAGTGGATGATAAGGAGGGGAAGAGAATTTATGACGTGGGAGAAGATATTCCTTCGTTATACGAGAAGGAAAAAGAAATAGTGCTTATGAGCTGCTGGCCTCCGGGAGAAAGGGAAAGCAGGATAGGCATAAGGGGAGTTATTGAATAATTCTATGGAAAAACAAAGAGAGTTAATAGAAACTCCTACGCAAGTAGAAACGGGAATTACGGAAAATATATTCTTAGATTATTTCCTTTTCCCTTTTTTATTGACTCTTCTGATTTTTATTGTTTTTAGAAAAAAAATAATTTCTCTTGTAAAAAAAATAGAATAATTCCCCCATGCACACCCCAGGGGTGTGCATGGGAGTAGGAAAGGTTTTCTCTTGACTAATTATAATAAATATACTACAATAGATGGTGCAGGAGATTTTTTTTCAAAAAAAAGGAGGTGATAGTTGTGAAAAACACAACATTCATAGTGCTCGCCATTTTAATTTTTTCTCTTGCTTTAGGGGGAACGCACCTTTACACCAATCATATTTTATCCCCCGAGGTGGCAGTACCGGAAGAAGAGGAAGTAGAAGAAATAGAGAAAGTAGAGAGAATTGAGCTGGAACCGCCACCGTGTGAAAGAGAAAAGAAGATGGAAGAGTATATGGAGGTGGATCCTCCCGCTTCTATGCCGGTAGTAGAGGATGGTCTTCTTGGCTGGGGCGAGGTTCTTGCCGCAGCGGAGGAAACTCAGTTTCTCGATAAAATGGTGGAGCTGGAGGCAGTCTCCTCAAAAGGGGAAATCGAAGACCATATTTCCGGAGAATACGATTCTGTGTTTTGGCTTGAGGCCGGAACAGAGATAATAAACACTTACCGGGATACTGGTGGGACTATCGTAGCTTATTACGACACGTTATCACATGACAGGCTGGTGCTACTTAACAAGTATGCCGAGCCGGTTATACTCGTTACCTGTGGTAATATCATAAAAGTATTGCCGGAGGTAGTGGTCGTAGAAAAAGAAGTTGTCAAGGAAGTGGAAAAAGAAGTGGTTGTTCCGAGAGATCCCGACCCGGTTGTTCCGAGAGATCCCGA
>CAYSXL010000007.1:12114-14989 GCA_964435025.1 uncultured Candidatus Saccharibacteria bacterium
GGCCCCGGAGATGAACCTCCTGTAGAACGGCCCGAAAAGGATCCCGACCCGGGTCCCGGAGATGAACCCTCGGTGGAAAGGCCGGATTAGTACCTTAAAGGAGGATTCGTTTTAGAAAATAAAACGGATCCCCTTTTCTCTAATAAAAATTTTCAAGTAAAGTTTTTATTAGAGAGAAGGATTTATAAATTAAAACTTAAAATATGTTTTATAAAAAAAATATAAAAAAGGGAGTGAAAAAAGCCATTGGAGTACTTTTTATCGGAGCGCTCGGTTTTGGACTTTTTTCGAATATCGGTTACACATCGGAAAAACCGGTGTTTAACGACCACTCCGAAGACAGGGAGACCTTAAAACTGGGAAACGAAACAAAAGGAACGGACTGGAGCACAAGTCCTATTTCCGCAGACCCGGGAGATGTCGTAGCTTTTAATATTTACTACCATAATACGGTAGAAGACACTACGGCGGAAAATACGCGACTCAGTATAGATTATCCTTCCACTAAAAGAACGGAAATAGATGTTACTGGCGAAGTTTCCGCGGACAACGCCGATTCTGTTTTTGACGAGAGGAGAATAAACATAAGCAAAACCTCGGAGCTTGAGTTTGAAAGTCTTGCTTACTGGTACCCCGACAGGTGGGAAGAAGGAGATGATTGGGAAAAAATAGATGTAAATCAAGTTAGCTCCTCGAAGGTGGAAGTTGATATTGGGGACATTGATGGGTGCTGGCCTTACCAAGGACACGTTGTCTTTTATGCGGAAGTCGTAGAAAAAGAAGAAAAAGAACCCTGGGGAGATTTGGAGTGTGATACTGTAACAGAAAATTCCATAACCCTCTTTTACGACACAGAGGATGCGACCAGTGCTTCCATTTTCAGAGGAAGTACGAGAATAAGGACGGTTGGTTCGGGAAACCGCTCGGGAACTTACAAAGATACCGGACTTTCACCTGATACTTCTTACGTGTATTATTTGAGAAACGGAAGGTATGATTCTTCCGAGAGACTTGCGAAAGCTTATTGCAGTACAAAACCAGAAGAAGTAGAAGAAGAGCTCACAGTAAGGAAAAAAGTAAAGAGCTTGGATAGAGATACTTATTACACAAATTCAATTAGCGCGCTCCCCGGAGAGCTTCTTAGCTACTCTATTAGAGTGACTGCCGAAGGAGTGGATGTAAGAGATATTAAAGTGAAAGATACTATGCCAAGCGAAAGAATAAAATATGAAGGCAATTTAAGAGTCGGTGGAAGCAGAGTTTCCGGGAACATTGAGAACGGAATAGATATTGGAGATATCGATAAAGGAGAATACAAAGAAGTTACTTTTGACGCCAAGGTTGCTTCGAGAGATGAGTTTCTTATCGGAACAACCGGTATTAATAATATAGCAAGAGCAACTTCAAGAGACGCAACTGATACGGGAAGAGCGACCGTGCGTGTTACAAAAGACAGACCGACAGCTCCTCCTACGGAAGTACCTACGGGTATTACCGGAAGCGGGATTGTTGATTATTTTGTATTACCTCTTCTTTTGGCTTTAATGATATTTTTCCTATTTAGAAAACAGTTCAAATTTCTTGCAAAGAGAATTGAAACTATGAGCAAAGAAGTAAGAGCGGACTGGCACGTAACAAGATAAAAAACGTAAAAAAGCAGGCAGGATTCTCGAAGTTTATAAAAGAGACCGGCCTGCTTTTGTTTTGGGGATTTTTTCGTGTACACTCTTCGGGCGGTCAAAGACGAAAGGAAACTCTTGACAGAAAACAAAAGATACTATATAATATAGCAAGTCGTTATGGCAGTTCTTTTAATATTAGCTCCTTGCCGTCAGGAGCATTAGGAGGTGAGAAAGATGGCAGAAGAAAAACGTCCTTTCTTGAACGGAGAAGACGAGGAAGAAAAGAAAGAGAAAGAAGAAAAGAAACGTTTTCCTTGGGAAAAAGTTATTTTACTTTTCCTTTTAGGACTTCTCGGTATCTTCGTTTATTTTCATCTTTGGGGACCTGAACCGGAAGAGGTGGCTCCCGTTGATGAGGTAACAAAAGAAGAACCGGAAGAAGTAACAAAAGAGGAACCGGAAGAAACTTCTATTGAAGTTAAGACGAAAGAGATCGTCGAGTGGGGAGATGATTATGTTTTTCTCCCTGGCGAAATCCAGGCACCTCCCGGAGTGGCTTGGACCGCTTCCTTTGAAATGAAGCCTGACCATCCCACGATTTCGTGGGAAGGGGAAGGACTCTGGGATATGGACTCGAGGGTTGAGGGCCTCGAGTCGGGGGAAACATATAAGTACCGCCTCGTAGTAGTATATGAAGGCGGACCTCCAGCAAAAGGGGATTGGAAGGAATTCACTCTTCCATAACCCAAAACTTAAGAGAGTTGGTGGAGCTACTCTACTGACTCTCTCTTTATAGAGTTTTTAACGGGCTTGTTGAAAATTGTACAAAGAGAGAGTTAAAAGATGATTATATCAGGTTAATAGTATAATATTATGAACGCAAAAACTTTATTTATATTTTTTACAGCAGTAGCGATAACTTTACTCGTGAGTTTTGTCGTGGAGGCAAACAGAAACGAGGCGGAAGCTTCGACGGCTTCTTTGAATTGTGTGGGCCAGACGACCAATTCGGTCACTCTCCAATACAGTCTTAGTTCGGGGACAGCTCAACTTTTTAGAGGAAGATCAACGGGAAGTGTTACCACCAGGCTCCAAGGACTTTCTTCTGCGAGCAATAGAAGGATAAGCATACCCAATCTCTCTTCGGGAACTACATACTATTTTACTTTAAGAAGTGGGTCATCTGCGACTTCTTCCCGTATGTCCGGGGTTACTCGTTGCTCTACCAGAGAGTCTACCACGTCTGCGCCAAG
>CAYSXL010000007.1:15089-21665 GCA_964435025.1 uncultured Candidatus Saccharibacteria bacterium
GTATGTCCGGGGTTACTCGTTGCTCTACCAGAGAGTCTACCACGTCTGCGCCAAGTCCCGAGCCGAGTGCTTCGGCTTCTTTGAATTGTGTGGGCCAGACGACCAATTCGGTCACTCTCCAATACAGTCTTAGTTCGGGGACAGCTCAACTTTTTAGAGGAAGATCAACGGGAAGTGTTACCACCAGGCTCCAAGGACTTTCTTCTGCGAGCAATAGAAGGATAAGCATACCCAATCTCTCTTCGGGAACTACATACTATTTTACTTTAAGAAGTGGGTCATCTGCGACTTCTTCCCGTATGTCCGGGGTTACTCGTTGCTCTACCAGAGAGTCTACCACGTCTGCGCCAAGAACTACGCCTACTCCTACAACAACAACGACACCTACACCTACCCCTACAACAACAACGACGCCTACGCCTACTCCTACAACAAGAACAACACCTACAAGAAGAACTACGCCTACACCTATACCAAGAACTACGCCTGCCCCTACAACAACAACGACGCCTACGCCTACCTTCACTCCCGCTCCTGCGCCATCTCCGCCTGAAATAACCTATCCGACTTATACTCGTGCTTCCGCACCTACCTTTACTCCCGACCCCACGCCGGAAGGAAAGCTTGAATGTAAACCCAAGACGGAAGATTCTATTGCCCTTTCCTACAGTGTAAAAGATGGCACGAGCGCTTCTCTTTTTAGGAACACCATAAGACTTAAAGCTATTGGTTCAGGAGATAATTCGGGTAGTTTTGTAGTAGAAGGACTTTCCTCCGGCGCGACTTACACCTTTTATTTAAGAAACGGATTATTCTCTTATTCGGACAGAATAGACAGGGCTATTTGTACCACAAAGATAAAAAAAGCTCCCGAGACCGAGCCCGAGCCGAAAGAAGAAATCAGTGTCACAAAAAGAGTAAAAAGCTTGGAAAGGGAAGTTGGATATGTAAACTCTCTCAACTCTCTCCCGGGAGAATCAATCGGATATTCCGTAAAGGTTACTGCGGGAGATGCGGGTGTAAGAAATGTTACAGTGAGAGACAGGATGGAAGATGAAAAAATAAAATATGACGGCAATCTGAGAGTTGACGGAGATAAGGTTTTCGGAGATATCGACGATGGAATAAATATAGGAAGTATTGACGGAGGAGACCACAAAGAAATTACCTTTGACGCCAAGGTTGCTTCAAGAGAGGAGTTTTCTACCGGAACAACATCCATTGCTAATGTAGCGGAAGCTATATCCGGAGATGCGACCGATACGGGAAAAGCAACAGTACACATTGCAAAAGAAGATCCGGTTGCTCCTCCTACGGATGTACCTACGGGTATTACCGGAAGCGGGATTATCGATTATCTCTTTATTCCTTTTCTCGCAATATCGGGTGCTTTTCTCCTTTTTAGAAAACAGATTGTTGCCCTTTGGAAGAAATTGGAAGAGGCACGCGGGGAAGTGGTGGCGGAGTGGGTATAAAATCAAGACTTTTTGTAAAAGAAAAATCGTCCTTTGGGGCGATTTTTGTTATAATAAGAATATACTTTAAAATCGGTAAAAGTTGTTATACCATGGCAAAAGAAAAAGATATTTTTCCTGTTTACAAATTTATCGGAGAGTCGCCTTTTGACGCCATAAAAAGGATAAAAAAAGAAAAGAGTTTTCTAAAGGATAAAAAAGTCGCCTATGCGGGAAGACTTGACCCCATGGCCGAAGGGTTGCTCTTGCTTATTACAGGAGATGAATTAAAAAATTTTGATAGTTATTTAAAGCATGATAAAGAATATGAAGCGGAAATACTTTTTGGGTGTGTTTCGGACACGTATGATATTTTAGGATTGCCCGATAGAACATCGGACATAAGTCCGGAAAAAAGCGGGATAGAAAGGGAAATAAAAAAATACAGAGGAAAGTTTACTTTCTCTTTACCCCCTTTCTCCGGTTACAAAATAAAAGGGAAGCCACTTTTCTGGTGGGCTCTTCGAGGAAAAATCGAGGAAGTTGACATCCCCGAAAAGGAGGTAGAGATATATGATTTACAAATATTGGAATTCAAGAATATTCCCAAACAGGAGGTAGGGGAGGAGATTTTTAGAAAGATAAAAAAAGTACGGGGGAATTTTCGACAAAAGAAGATTTACAATAAATGGAAGACTTTTCTCAAAGAAGAAAAGAGAGACTTTTTCCCTCTTTTGAAAATAAAAATAAACTGTAGCAGCGGTTGTTATGTAAGGAGTATTGCACAGGATTTGGGAAGAAAGACTTCTGCGGGGGCGGTTCTTTTTGCTTTAAAAAGAAAAAAGATAGGAGAATACAAATCGAGTATTACTTGATTTTTAGACACAAAAAAGCCATAATTCCAACTGAGTGTTAGAATAATTGTAAGAAAAATGAGAACACAAGAAATACTCACGGGGATAGTCTTTGTGCTCTTTTTGGGGGTAGGGGCGTTTTTTTATTCCAATCCCGCTTCCTTTGATGTGGCGGTTAATAGGGTGGACGAATTTTTATTTTCTTGGAGCACGGTGCCCAGCGGCATTGACGATAATAAAGAAAGAGGGGTTCTTGAAGGGGTAGTGAGAGAAGAAAATAGGATTGAGGAGGGAGAGCTAACGAGAAAGGGAATTATTGAGGAAACTAACAGGAGAAGGATGCGTTTTGAAGATAATCCCCTTGAAGAGAATTATATTTTAAATGAAGTTGCTGAAACAAAATTGGATGATATGTTCGAAAACCAGTATTTTGCGCACGTTTCTCCCGAAGGTGTGGGCATAGGAGATGTTGCCAAGGAAATGGGTTATGAATTTCTCCTGATAGGGGACAATTTGGCCAAAGGGAATTACAGAGATGATAGAGAGGTTGTCGGGGATTGGATGGACAGTCCCGGGCACAGAAAAAATATTTTGGACGACAGATACATAGAAATAGGAGTGGCTACAAGGAAAGGAAGTTTTGAAGAAAGAGAAGTATGGATTTCCGTGCAGGTATTCGGAATGCCCACTTGGGCATGCCCTGAGGTTGATAAGGCCTTGGAAGAGCAAATCGACACAAAAAAAGCGAGGGTGGAAAATCTGGAAACAAGAAAAGAAACATTAAAAAAGGAGATAGATGACACAGAAAGGGGAAGCGACGAACACATAGAGAAAGTAGAGGAATACAATCGCCTGGTGGAAGAATATAACTCCCTGATATCTTCTCTTAAAGACCTTGTTGATGAATATAACGAACAGGTTCGAATAAGAAAAGAGTGTATCCGTGGATGAAAGGGCGGAAAAAATAATGGAAAAGTATTATAAGAAGTACCCCGATCTTCATCGGGTCTTGCTTTGGCACTCTAACGCAGTTGCAAGTAAAGCATTGCGAATCGCGGAAAATTACGATGGTTTTGATTTTGATTTGCAACTTATTAAAGAAGGAGCGCTCCTTCACGATATCGGTGTTTTTCTAACCGATGCTCCCGAAATAAATTGTTTCGGAGAAAATCCTTATCTTTGCCACGGCTATTTGGGAAGAGAAATCTTGGAAAAAGAAGGGCTTCCAAAACACGCCTTAATCGCTGAAAGGCATATTGGCAGCGGAATAGGAGAAGAGGAGATTAGGAAAAAAAATCTTCCCTTGCCCCCGAGAGATATGCTCCCTTTGACGCCGGAAGAAGAAGTAATCTGTTTGGCCGATAAATTTTATAATAAATCGGACAACCCCTTAAAGGAGAAACAGGTTGAGGATATAAAAAATGAACTTAAAAAACACGGACCGGAGAGTGCCGGGAGGATGGAAAAACTGCTAAGAAAGTATGTTTGATATTTTCTGACCTTTTGATAGACTGAAAGAATGGGGTAAGTCTAACGATATGACCAGAAAAAGTTTAATTATATTTTCTGCGGTGATTATCCTTCTTTCTTTTGCTTCTCTGTATCTTTTCTTAAGAGAAAGGAGAGCTGCAAAAGAGGATGTGGATTTTGAAGGAAGAACATACCGTAATGAAGTTTACGGATACAGGATGTATTTCCCTCTCGGGTGGGAAATAGAGGAAAAAGAAGAGAGGAAATTCTCCTTTTTTCACTCCGCCCTTGAAAACGAGAAGTTTTCGGAAAACAGGGAGTTCTGGAATACCTATAAACAAGATTTCGGAATTAATTTGGTGGGGGTTTCTCCTCTTACACATATTGACGGAGAGATCAATTATAATATAGAGAAACACATCTATTTGAACGAGAACAATTTTACGTTAAGGCAGTGGTATAATCTTGCCGCTCTTGCGGAAGCCTTTTCCTCCGCAAAAATAAGTGAAGGGGATTTTATAAGAACAAGGAACAGTATAATGGAAGAAGATGTGGAGGCGGATGATATTGAGGAAGTTTTTGATCCTTGGATGCCCCGCGGGGAAGTAATACAAGTAGGAAATAAGGATGTATTGAAGACTACTTTCCCCCGTGCGCACCGGTATCAAGGGTATCAGTACTATATATTTCCTTTTAAAGATTATTTTTTTGTTTTTCATTTTGGTTACGGAGGTCCTGTTATCCCCAGAGATATGTGGCAGAGGAGTAACAGGCATATAAAAGATATGATTAAATCACTACAGCCTCTACAAGAGGAATGATATAAAAATGCGATGGAAAAAATAGAAATAATAGCACGAGGGCTTATTACGGGAGGGAAGAAGTTTCTTGTCTGTAGAGATAAGATGAACGAAAACTATTTTCTGCCCGGCGGGCACATCGAACCGGGGGAGTTTTCATCCGATGCTCTTTTTCGTGAACTAAAAGAAGAACTCGCGCTGGAAACAAAAAACTTTTATTTTATCGGTATTGTTGAAAATATATATTCACTCAAGGGAAATCGCCATCAGGAAATAAATTTCATTTACAGTGTTGAACACGAAAGTTTCTCTTTTCAGAGCAAAGAAGATCACATAGAGTTTTCTTTTTTCTCTGTTGAGGAATTCGCCAAAGCGGACGTGAGGCCGACCAAATTAAAGGAAGCACTACTTAAATGGAGGGAGGATAAAAATTTTTTTCACGTTAAAACAATAGACAGATGAGTTTTAAAATAAAATGGTGGCAACTTTTAATATACGAAACGGCGCTCATTGCGGTGGGGATACTTATAGGAGCAAAATGGGAAGCGTTCTTTGCCGATTATTTTTATATTTTACTTTCCATATTTGCCGTTCTCGGAGGTTATGTTCTGTATGTGCTTACCAGCCAAATTGATTTTAAAGAAAAACAGTGAAATGTCGGATTATTATAAAGGAAAAAGGAAAAGAAACATTTATTGCTCCGGAGAAAGGGAGTCGTTTAAGATAAGTAGATCCAAAATAGATCTCTTTCTAAATTGCCCGCGGTGTTTTTATATCGACCGAAAGCTTGGAGTTTCTCAACCTCCCGGATTTCCGTTTGCTATTAATTCGGCAGTAGATAAGCTCCTAAAGCAAGAATTTGACATTCATCGCAAGCGAGGAACCAAACACCCACTCCTTGAAAAGTACGGAGTTGATGCTGTTCCTGCCAAGAGGGAGGAAATGGATGAGTGGAGAGAAAATTTTAAAGGAGTACGGACGCATCATACACCGACAAATCTTATTATAACGGGAGCAATTGATGACCTTTGGATAAATACAAACGGTCAGTACATTGTGGTCGATTACAAAGCGACAAGCAAAGACGGGGAAATCACGGAACTTAATAAAGACTGGCAAGAAAGCTATAAAAGGCAAATGGAAGTTTATCAATGGCTCTTAAGGAAAAACGGGTTAACCGTTTCGGATACGGGATATTTCGTTTATTGTAACGGGAGGACCGATGTGGAAGTGTTTGACGGGAAGATTGAATTTGATGTCACTCTTATTCCTTACAGTGGCAGTGATGAGTGGGTGGAGAAAACTCTTGTTTCCATAAAAAATACTCTGGAGAGTAATCAGCTTCCGGATTCCGGAGAAGAATGTGATTTTTGTCTTTACAGAAAATCCGTAAACAAAGTATTGGAAGAGAATAATCACAGGGAGTAGCTTGACTTTTCTCTCTGCTTTCCTTAAAATCATCCCGTATTATTAATTTAATTTTTTAAACATTATGAAAGGATATGTAGGCGATATTGAAAAAGAGACCGAAGATAACGACAATTTTCGAAAAGTTCTCTACACTGCCAAAAATAGCCAACTTGTCGTAATGAGTGTTGAGCCCGGAGGTGAGATAGGGGAGGAAGTTCATGACTTGGATCAGTTTATTCGTATCGAAGATGGGACGGGGAGGGCTGTTTTAAATGACGTAGAACACGAAATAAAAGATGATTACGCGGTGATGATTCCTGCGGGAATGAAGCATAATGTCATTAATACGGGGGAAAAACCTCTCAAACTTTATAGTATTTATTCTCCTCCCGAACACAGGGATGGGGTCTTGCACAAAACGAGAGAAGAAGCAATGGAAGACGAAGAACATTTTGACGGGAATACTACGGAATAACATTTCTCGGCCGGTCTTTCTTTGTGTCAATTTAAGGGGTGCGGATGAGGTCTGTTGATTTCTATCTCCAAATTGATATAATTACCAAGGTCTTTATTTTATATAAATAGGAT
>CAYSXL010000008.1:0-20912 GCA_964435025.1 uncultured Candidatus Saccharibacteria bacterium
TGCCGACCTTTCTATTTTCACCCTATCATAGAAGAAGCGGGGGTTGTCAACCCCTTTTATTAAAACAAAAACCCAGCTAAATGCTGGGTCTTAAATGGCTCTGGCGGTAGGACTCGAACCTACAACCTAGTGCTTAACAGGCACCCGCTCTACCATTGAGCTACGCCAGAATCTACTCGATTATACTTAAAATTAGATAAATTTCAACTTCTTTAGAAATTAAAAATTAGAAACTAGAAATTTTATTAGTATCCTTCCAATCTCTCCAGTTGCCTGTGCCTTCTTATTCTCTCTAATGCTTTTGCTTGAATCTGCCTTATTCTTTCTCTTGTAACACCAAAAGTTTGCCCCACCTCCTCTAAGGTATGGGTTATTCCGTCATCCAATCCAAAACGCATAGAAAGTATCTGCCTCTCTCTTTCATCAAGGTCAACAAGTATATCACTAAGTCTCTGCCGCAGTAGTTTTCTTGCCGCTGAAACGGAAGGAGATACCGCCTTCTCATCTTCAATAAAGTCGGCAAGGGTACTACTGTCATCCTCGTCCCCAATCGGGGCCTCAAGAGAGGTGGCCGTCTGGTATATTTTTATGATATGCCTTACCTTCTCCACCTCAATCTCCATTTCCGCGGCTATCTCCTCGGGAGAAGGCTCTCGCCCTAAGCTCTGGAAAAGCTCTTTCCTTACTTTGGTATATTTGGATATTTTTTCCACCATATGCACCGGGATGCGAACGGTTCTCGACTGGTCCGCCAGTGCTCTGTTTATTGATTGTCTTATCCACCAAGTAGCATAGGTAGAAAATTTGTATCCTCTTCGCCAATCAAATTTTTCCACAGCTCTAAAAAGACCCAGGTTTCCTTCTTGGATAAGATCAAGAAACGAAAGTTTCGGGGAACGACCAATATATTTTTTGGCGATAGAAACAACAAGACGCAAATTAGCTCTTGTCATTTTTCTCTTTGCGCTTTGATCACCTTTTTCAACTTGTTTTGCAAGCTCTATTTCCGTTTCCGAATTGAGTAAAGGCTCGCTGGCTATTTCTCGGAGATAACTTTGAATCGAATCAATACTAATTCCCACCATATTCTCAACTTCCTTTTGTGCCTCATCACTAAGAAAGCTCCTTTCTTTTTTTAGTTTGATTCCTCTTCTTTTTAATCTGTTTTGCAGTCTCCCGAGCGCCTTCTCGTCTTTTTTAAGTTCCGGAGCAGCTTCATAGATATCGGAAAGGTAAAGAATTCCTTTTCTTCTTTCCGCCCTTTTTATTACTTGCTCCATTTTTTTCTCGGAAAGAGGTTTTTTTCTTGAGGTTTTGGGCGTAGACTCTTTAGAAACGGTTTTCTTTTTTGTAGCGGGTTTTTTCATCGTTTTTTTCTTTTCGGAAGTCTTCTTTGTGGTAGTCTTTTTTGAAGATGCTTTTCCTCCCCCGGCTTTCTTTTTGGAGTCTTTTTTTACAGGCTTTTCGGTCGCCTTTTTTTTCTTGTTTTCTTCTTTTTTTGTTTTTTTGGCCATATTAAAAATTATTTTATTTTCTCCAAGCGATTACAATTTTTGTAATTCATTGGAATAGTCCCTATATTTTTTTAAAAGTTCTTCGGCTCCTTTTTCATCTCCCTTTTCTTCCGCTTCTTTTATATCTTCCTCAACTTTTCTTCTTTTTTCTTTTATATCTTCTTTTTTGGTCTCTCTTATACACTTATCAAGCTCTTTGTCACATTCAAATTCTTCCGTCTCCGGAAGAAAGGAAAGATAGTCCAGTAAATCCTCTTCCTTTTTGGAAAGAGATTGTTTCTCTTCTTTGAGGTGCAAGATTATGTTCGCTATCTCTTCTCTTAAAAAAGCTATCTCTTCTTTTTTAATTTTGGAAAGGGCTCTTTTATCTTTTATACAAAGTGAAGCGATTTTATCTTCCAGAAGCTCTCTTCTTGTTTTCGGCTCCTTTTTTTCTTTTTCTGCTACTTCTTCTTTCCTTTCTGCCTCCTTAAGGTTTGTCTTTTTCATTTCTTCGTAGACCGCTTCCTCGCTTACCTTTAATTTACGGGAAAGTTCCGTTACAAAGTAAGAACGTTCAATATCATTGTCCACTTTCTTTATTTTCGGTAAAAGCTCTTTTGCTGCCTTTCCTTTTTGATGCGGATCGGAAAGATTATATTTGGAAAAAGTATTCTTAAAATAAAACTCCATTACCGGTTGCGCATTTTTCACATAGTCTTCCCATTTTTCTTTCTCTTCCGCTATTACATCGGCCGGGTCCGTATCTTTGGGCATCATTATCACTCTTACATCAAACCCTTTTTCCAGAGCAAGATCTATTCCTTTTTCCGTTGCTGATCCTCCCGCCTCATCCATATCAAACGCAGTAAATATCTTTTTTGTATAACGTGAAAGCACGTCAAGCTGCTTTGAGGTAAGCGCTGTTCCGGAAGAAGAAACCACGTTATCATAGCCCGCCTTGTGGCATAAAATAACATCCGTATAACCTTCAGCGATAACGCCAAATCCTCTTCTTCTTATTCCTACCTTCGCCCTGTCAATCCCGTACATGATAACACTCTTATCGTACAAAACAGTTGCAGGAGTGTTAATATACTTTGCGCGTTTATCTTTCTCCAAGAAAACCCTTCCCCCGAATCCAACAGGATACCCGCTCAAATTAAAAATAGGAAACATTATCCTTGCTCTAAACCGGTCGTAGGAAAAATCATTTTTGCAAACGGAAACTCCCGCCTGAGTTATATCTTCCTTCTCGTACCCTTCTCCTATTAAATATTTTGAAAGAGCATCTTTTGCCGTAGGAGCATACCCTATCTTCCACTTTTCAATCTCTTCCTCCGTTATGCCTCGCTCAAATAAGTACTTTTTTACTTCTTTCCCTTTTTTTGATTCCTGTAGTTGTCTTTGAAAAAAGCAGGTAGAAGCTTCGCAAATATCAAGAAGTCTTTTCCTCTTTGTTTCCACTTCCTTATTTTGTTTTTTAAGTTCCACACCCGCCCTTTTTGCCAAGATTCTCAGAGCATCCCCGAACTCTACTCCCTCAACACGCATTACAAACTGAAACATATCTCCCCCCTCGTCACACCCTCCGAAACATCTCCATATTTGGCGAGCAGGATTAACAAAAAAAGAGGGGGAGTTTTCGGAGTGAAAAGGACAAAGCGCCCTATAATTGGTGCCCGCTTTTTCCAAATTAACATAACCTTTTACCACCTCCACAATATCCAGCTTGTTTTTTATCTCTTGAATAGGAGAGTCCAGCATAATACATTCGGGGTAGCTGTAAGAGAACTACCCCTTTTAGGATGCGTGTATTATAACGAAAATACATTGATTTTGCAAGAAACGTAAAGCGAAAAAATTTAGCTTTTTATGAAATTCATTGACAATTCTGCCGTTATTTCGTAAGATACGGTCTCTAAAAGGGTTCGTGTCCTTTTTTTTGTTAGTTTTATTTATCTCCAATGCCTTTTAAAGAAAATAATAATAAAAAGAATAAAAACGGTGGCAAGAGAGTCGCAATGATAAGTGTTCACGCCAACCCCCTAGCAAAGCTCGGGGGGAAAGCAATGGGAGGGCAAAGCGTTTACGTTATCGAGTTAGGGAAGCATCTCGGAAGGATGGGGTGGAAGGTCGATATTTTTACTCGTATGACGAGAAAAAGAACACAAAAAGTAAGACGCGTAGGAAAGAACGTGAACGTTGTCTATTTGAAAACAGGTCCGCACTACGACATACCAAAAGAAAGATACTTCAAAAATTTACCGGAATTCGTTGCCAACTTTCTTGCCTATAAGGAAAAACACAAGCTGGAATACAATATCATCCACGGACACTATTATAATGGCGGGTGGGTTTCCAATCACTTGAAGAAAATGTTGCAAATCCCGATGGTACAAACATTCCACACATTGGGATACATAAGACACCGCGCCCTACAGAAGTTCGCTAAAGAGGATTTGGAAATGGTAGACTCTCTCGAAGAAAGAATTATGTCCGAGAAGGAAGCAATGAGTATTACTGATAGAGTAATAGCAACAAATCCGGCTGAAAAACAAAACATTCTCCGTTTTTATGATTTTAATTTAGAAGATAAAATCACAACCATTCCCTGTGGAGTAAATCTTCAACGTTTTAAAAAAATAAAAAAAGACAAAGCAAGAAAAGACCGTAATTTCTCTCCAAAAGAGAAAATAATTCTCTATATCGGAAGAATGGACCCTCTGAAAGGAATTGACGTTATAATCAGAGCTCTTCCGGACGTAGTTAAGGAATTTAATAAAAGAAAAGAAAAGGTAAGGTTTATAGTTATCGGGGGGAAACTCGGAAAAAGAGGTGACAAGGACGACATTAAAGAAGTGGAAAGATTAAAGCAAATCGCCAAGGATCTCGGCGTCGAAGACAATGTTGTCTTTCGAGGGAAGAGAAGCCAAGAAAAATTGCCCTACTATTATTCCGGAGCCGATGTTTTCGTAACCGCACCCTATTACGAAACTTTCGGTATGACCGCTCTTGAAGGAATGCGCTGCGGGGTTCCCGTTGTCGCATCCAATATAGGCGGCCTTCCCACGCTAATCGAGGACGGAAAAGATGGCCTGCTTTTCCCTGCCGGAGATCACAAAGCACTGGCAAACAAAATAATCAAACTACTTAAAAACAAGAAATTACAGGAAACAATAATCGGTAACGGTGAAATAAAGATAAAAGAGAATTTCGGTTGGAGCAAGGTTGCTTCCGATATGGCAAATCTCTACAAAGAATTAATATAAAAAAAGCCTGTTTCCATAAAGGCTACGATCTAAAGGGCCTTTTTTTGACTTTAGTGGCGACGATAGGATATACTTAAGGAATGAAAATAGCGATAATCGCAACCAACTTCCAGTCTCTTTCTCCGAAAGATGTTATCTACGCGCCTCTTATGATAACCAAAGAGCTGGCGGAGGGCCTGCAGGAAAGAGGGCATGAAGTTACTCTTTTTGCAAGTTCGGATTCGGAATCAAAAACAAAAATAAGTTCCGGAAATCTTCCGTCACTGAGAAAAAACAAAGAGTGGGACAAAGTTCTTAAGAAAATAGAAGAACACGCCCACAATCCCTATTTCAAAAAGAAGGCCGTAAAATACGCGGAAGTACTTAGACAAAACTACGAGCTTTTTTTGTCGGCGGAACTTTTTAAAAGAGCTGACGAATTTGACATAATCCAGACTCACAGCCCTCCTCAAATAACTCAACTTGCCGCTTTTACCGATACCCCTGTTGCCGTTACTTCTCACGATCCCTACAGTTATCCGGTAGAGTCAGGTTTAACAAGGGTAATTTATGAAGAGTTAAGCAGAAGAAACAAGAATGTATATTTTCTCAGCCTTTCCGAATCACAAAAAAAACAGTCCGATAGATTACCCTTTATAGACACCGTTTACAACGGAATAGATACGAAAAAGTTCCGATTCAGTCCGGAGAACGGCGATTATCTTCTTTTCGTTGGGAGAATGCATCCCGGAAAAGGAGCGCATACCGCCGCCCAAGTGGCAAAAGAAACGGGAGAAAAGCTAAAGCTTGTCGGTCCCTCTCACAAGCACCGCGACAACTACTGGAGTGAAAAAATAGAGCCCTTCCTGAGTGATAAAATAACTTACGAAGGTTCACTCCCCAGAGAAGAGTTGATTCCTCTTTATCAAAACGCCAAAGCGCTTCTTATGCCCATCGAATCCGAAGAATCTTTCGGCCTGGTTATGATAGAAGCAATGGCTTGTGGCACACCGGTTATCGGCTTTAATCGCTATTCCGTTCCGGAAATCGTTACAGATAAGAAGACCGGCTTTCTTGTGAAGGACAAAAAAGAAATGCTTTCCGCTATAACAAAAATAGATCTATTGGACAGGGCAAATTGTAGAAGCGAGGTAGAAGAAAGATTTACGATAGACAAAATGGTAGAAAGATACGAAAAAGCATACGAGAAAATATTAAAAACACACCGAAAAGATAAATGATTTTAAATATTCTCAATAGATTCCTGGGATTTGTTCTTGTAAAATTGGCGCTTCTTTTGGGAATCTTTAAAGATAGAGAGATTTGGATTATCGGTGCCTCCGGAGGAAAAAAATATACCAATAACGGCGCCGCTCTCTATCGTTATATTTTAGAAAACCATCCGGAAATAGATATATACTGGATAATAAACAAGGACGCTCCCGATATTCACAAAGCAAGAAAAGAGGGGCCCTTTCTTTACAGAAACACCGTGAAGGGGAACTTTTACGCTCTCATGGCGGATGTTTTGATATGTACTCACGCCTTGGGAGATATCTCCAAATACGCAAAAAAAAGGCACAAAAACTCCTTTAAAGTATTCATATCCCACGGAATAGAAGCATTTAAAATAAAATACCCGAAACACGTAAAAGAGCACTTTGACTATAACCTTTCTTTGGCTGTCTCCGAATTCGAAAAAAATATCAAGGTGGAAAAATGGGGGCTTGATGAAGATAAGGTCTGTATTACCGGTCTCCCGCGCTACGATATTCTGGAAGCACACAAAAAAGGAGAAAGGGAGAATATAAAGAGGATCTTCTATATGCCCCATCCTGTAGAAGGAAGGCCCTTCAAAAAGGACCCGATGAAATTAACCAAAGAGGAAATAGAAGAATTTAAGAGAAAACACTACTACCAAGCACTGCGCAAATTCCTCTCGAGCCCGAAGCTCATAGAGTTATTAAAAGTACGCGAGGTAGCGCTGGATGTGTTCTTCCACCAGAGCGTCAACCCCTTAATGGGAAAGATAATGGAAATACCCGGCCCTTCAAATATAAGCTTCGTCTCAAACAGGGATGATATTCAAGAGAAAATCCTTCAGTCGGATATGCTCATTGCCGACCATTCCAGCGTGGCCTGGGATTTTCTTTATATGGACAGGCCGGTCATTTTCTTCCGTTTTTACGAAAAGGAGTTTGAGTCTTACCTGAGAACACCCCAAGACCTTTTTGGTCCCTTAACAAAGAATGAGGAAGAGACAGTGGAAGAAGTAAGAAGGGTGCTGGAAGGAAATGATAACTACAAGGAAAAAAGAGAGGAGAGCAGAAAAGAGTTTATTAAATACCACGATGGACGAAATTGCGAAAGAGTGGTAAATTGTATCTTAGAAAAGAAAAGCAAAATAAAATGATTATTATTCTCGGAGAAAAAAAAGGTGAAACGGGTACATTGCAAGAAGCGAGATTGCTTTATGAGAATTCCCCTTCTCCTATCCTTCTTTACGGAAACACAAAGGAGATGAAAAAGAGCCTCTTGCAAGAAGGAGTTAAAGAAGAACATATCATTGAAGGAGGAGAATTAGAAGATACAGTTTCTGTTGCCTACAAAGCAAAGACAGAACACTTTGTTCCCAATAATAAGAAAAAGGGAACCGTAATAATTCCGGATTTTCGACTGGAAAGAGTAGAGTATATCTTTTGGAAAGTTTTCGGGAATGATTATGATCTTTATTTCCACGGGGTAGCTTCTCCGGGAGCGTGCGGCACTAAAAAGATAATAAAAGAAAGACAATCCGAGCTAAATGAGAAAGCGAAAGCTCTTTTGGGAAGAGTAGAGGAAGGGAATCACAGGGCCATAAAAGAAATTTTGGATGATGCCCGGCGTAATGGTAATATAAATTAAACCTATGGAAGAGGAAAAATTAAAAGCAATAGTGGATAGATTGAAAAACTTTTCCGGAAATGTAAAGGGGGAAGTTTTCCGTACTCACGCCGATTATATTAGAAAAAAAGAAGGAGAACAGGGTCTAAAAAAACTTCAAGCAAGAATGGAAGAATTGGGAGCGCCGATAAATTTTGACGAAATCGAATCCTTTCAATGGGTAAGCGAGGGAATGAGCTCTCTTACTATTATCGTTTCCAAAGATACATTTGGCTGGTCAGATGAAGAAGTTTTTGAAATGGGGAGGTTTGCTCCCAAAACATCTTTTATTATTAAGGTAATGATTCAATACCTTGTCTCCATCGATCGTCTTTTTGAAGGCGCAGAAAAATATTGGAATAAACACTATGACTTTGGAGGAGTTGAAAAAGTAGAATACAACAAAGAAGAGAAACGGGTAGTGGTCAGAGAGCTGGATTTCAACACTCATCCGACAGTATGTATCTACCACGCCGGATATTACAAGGGTCTCGCCGAATTTACCATCAAAAGTGGAAAGGTCAACATAGAAGAAACCGCTTGCGTCCATGAGGGAGCGGATTATAACGAATTCACTATTACTTGGGAATAAGGCCTATGGAGTTTAAGACATTGGAAGATACAGCCCAAGAACTACTCCCTTTTAAAGGAAATGTAAGGGGAGAGGTTGTTCTTAATCATATCGAGTACATAAAAAGGAAGGAAGGAAGGGGAGGGCTTAAAAAACTAAGAAAAAGGCTGGAGGAAGTTGATTTCCCTTTGGATCTTAAAAAGACAAAACCACTCGACTTTGTAAGCGAAGGAGCGAGTTGCCTTATTATTGTTGCCTCTAAAGAAGTTTTCTTCTGGGAAGAAAAAGATGTTTTTGAAATGGGAAGAGTAGCTCCCCAACTTTCTTTCGCCCTTAAAATGCTCGCGCAAAACTTTGTTGCTCCAAAAAGGCTTTTTGAAGAGTCTCCCACTTACTGGAATAATCTTTTTGATTTCGGTGCTTTAGAACCCGTAAAGTTCAGCGATAAGTATAAAAGTGCAACAATTCGCATAAAAGGATACAAAACCCATCCGCTTATTTGTATTTACCATGCAGGATACTTACAGGGCATAACCGAATTTATTTTAAAAAGCAAAAAAGTTTCCGTGGAAGAGAAAAAATGCGTTTACAGAGAAGCTGATTATAACGAATATAAGTTGTCGTGGAAGTAGAGAAAGTTACCTCTGAACGCTTTCACTTTTTTTCTTCCATCCATCACAATTAGGAGGTTAAAGTCATCTTCCCAGTCACTCCAAGAAATTAAAGCCGCCTGACCGGCTTTTTTTGTTGCATCTACCACCTCCTCTTTGGATTTATAATAATTTATCTCGGCACCAAAAAGTGGAATATTTATTATATCTTCCTCTTTGAGATGAGTATTAATTTCAAAAAAGCGGAGAGACTGGGCATTTATTATCTCTCCCTCCCTATGTACTAACGTATATCCTTCCCTGAGACTGACCGAGTCAATGTTTTTATTTATTTCTCCCTTTTCCGCCTTTCTTCCCACCATTGCAAAATCTACCTCCCCGTAATTAAGAGCAAATAGTGCTTCTCCTGTTGAACCAAGAAGAACTGTCTCAAGATTATTTTTTTCCGCAAAAGAAAGAGCATCTTCTCTTTGCGTGGGACAGTACCCAAGAACTCCTTGCTCTTCCTTTAAAGTTTCCGGAGGCTCATTGCTTAATATAAAAAAAATAATTATACCTCCAAGAGTAACTCCTCCTATAATTGCTTTCTTCATAACACTAAAACGATTTAAAATTTTGACCCTCTTTATGTTTCCTATTATACGCTCCAAAAACAAGTTTGTTTCGCGATGCGGAGGAGGTGGGATTCGAACCCACAAGCCCTTGCGGGCGCCTGTTTTCGAGACAGGTGGAATAGCCGTTATCCGACCCCTCCATTGTTAAAAAATTCTAGATGCCATAGGTGTCGCTTTGACATTTTTTACAGACTCCCCAATGCACACCCCTGGGGTGTGCATTGGGGGCGAAGGATGGCGGAGGAGGTGGGATTCGAACCCACGTGAGCTTGCGCTCGCACGCTTTCCAAGCGTGTGGAATAGTCCACTATCCGACTCCTCCCATAGAAAAACAAGTGGCCTTTAATCATTGACCATTGACTGTCAAAAGTCACATGTCACAAATCAATTGTTTATTAAGACTTGGGTAAGTTGTTTATCACTCTCGAAATAAAGGGATGTTTCCCGGCAAAACGATACTTTAAAAGACCAAGCACGTTTATAACATCTTTCATCTCCTCGCTCAAGGGCTCAGGACCCACAAAAATTTCTCCCGTCTCTTCCAAGAGAGTTTTCATGTACTCGTTCATGATTTTGTCTCCTCCTTTCTGCTTTAAGTAATCTACTATCTTCTTGAACTCCCCTTCGTCAAGCCAAACTCCCTCACACATATTACACACATCCACTTTTATATCAGAATCTCCATAATCTACTTCATAAAGAGGAAGTCCGCAATCGGGGCATTGGATATTCTCTCCGGAAATACGAAAACTTTCTTCGTTCTTCCACAGATCTATATCCATCCAATTTATTTTTTCTTCTTTTTCATCCTTCGCTTTGCGAAGTTCTTCTTTTTCAAACCACCTTCCCTTACAAGAAGAACAAGTGTCGATCTTTATCCCCGAGAACTTAACTTCTTCTAAATTGTCTTCACACTTTGGACATTTCATAAAATTAATTTTTAATTATTAACTTTTATCCCTTGGATCCAAAAAAATAAAAATTTTTACGTACTGATTTCCCGCAACTTTCTAACTCTTTCTTCTATGGGCGGGTGGGTCATAAAGAGCTTGCGGAACCAGCTCTTTTGCTCTTTCCCTTTAAAGGGGCTTGCTATATAGAGGTGTGCAGTGGCGTCATTGGCTGTTTTTAGCTGATGGGGGTCGCTATCTATTTTTTCCAAAGCGCTTGCCAATGCTTCGGGGTACCTTGTAGTAAGTGCGGCGGTGGAGTCAGCCAAAAATTCTCTTTTTCTGGAAACGGCAAATTTCATGAGCTGAGCCAGAATAGGAGCAAGAACAAGAAAAGCCAGCGCTCCGATCATTAGTACTAAACCTCCTTTTTCTCTACCCCCCATTCTACCAAAAAACGCCATGCGAAAAAAGAAATCCGCAATAAGCACCACCGTTCCCACAAGCACCACTATAATAGAGGAGATGAGAATGTCGTTATTCCCTATATGGCCAAGTTCGTGGGCTATCACAGCCTCGAGCTCCGACCTTTCTAAGCGTTCCATGAGGCCGGTTGTCACGGCAACAACCCCCTTTTCGGGATTGCGTCCTGTGGCGAAAGCATTGGGCTGTTTGTCTTTTAGTATGTAAAGACGGGGCTTGGGAAGACCGCTTGAGATTGCCAAATTTTCCACAATTCGGTGAAGCTCGGGATATTCTTCTTTTTCTGCCGGCTTTGCTTTGGTTAGCTTAAGAACTATCTTATCCGAGTTCCAGTAGGAGTAGAAACTGGTAATAATAGAGAATCCAAGCGCAATGTAAAGAATAAAAACATTTCCGTAATACCAACTCATCATCCACCCTACACCAATAATAAGAAGTACGAACCCCAATAAATAGGCGTACGTCTTGTAGGTATTGTTTTCTGATTGGGTATATAGCGTAGACATAATAAAGAGAATGACAAAATCCAAATGGCTAATGACAAACAACTAATGGCAAATGACAAATTATGAGTCATTTTTATATTTAGAAATTTGACATTCTTTTGGTATTTAGGCTTTGGTATTTGGGCTTTTTCTTAGAATTCTACTTTCACGTTCTCTCTTTCTTCTTTATCCTCAACCTCAAAAAAGTCCTCCTTTTTAAAATTGAACATTTTTGCAATAAGGCTCATGGGGAACATTTCCGTCTTTATATTTAAGTCTCTCACGTTGCGATTATAAAACCTTCTCGCCGCTTGTATTTTGTCCTCCGTGTCCCTTATTTCTTTTTGGAGCTCTAGAAAATTCTCCGAAGCTTTAAGGTCGGGATAATTCTCGGAAACCGCAAAAAGAGTTTTTAACGCACCGGCAAGCTGGTTTTCGGCTTCCGCCACTTTTTTGGGATCTCCCGTTTCCTCGGCGTTCATCGCTCTTGCCCTTGTTTTGGTAACGTTTTCAAAAACCTCTCTTTCATGGGAAGCATATCCTTTCACCGTTTCAACTAAGTTGGGAATAAGATCGTACCTTCTCTTTAGTTGTACATCTATATCGGCCCAAGCTTCCTTTACCCTGTTTTTTACTTTTACCAGCCGGTTGTAAGAAAAGATTACAAAAAGGACCAAAATTCCGGCGGTTATAAGAAGAATGGTTGTTGTTTCCATATTTTTACAGATTAATTTATACTGTGTTTAGCTAAAAGACCTTTAAATTATACTATATTTAGGCCATTTTGCAAAAGCACCGCATTATCTTTCTGCGGTGCTTTCTGCTTTAAGAGAAAGTTATTTTTTTGTCGAAACTCCCGGCGAGTCAAGGCAAAAGTCTTACTCTTTGGAATGGCATGAGTTTTTACATTCCCATACCCATTCCGCCCATGCCTCCCATTCCGCCCATGCCTCCGGCCGGCATTCCTTGCCCTTCTCCGCCACTCTTCTCTTCGTCAACATCAACCACTACACATTCCGTAGTAAGGAACATCGCTGCCGCTGATGTTGCGTTTTCGAGCGCGGCGCGAACCACCTTTGTCGGATCAACAATTCCCGCTTCAATTAAATCTTCATAAACCAGTGTCTTTGCGTTAAAGCCATAGGCACCGGTTTTTTCTCTCGTTTTTTGCACAACAACCGATCCATCAACACCCGCGTTTTCCGCAATTTGTCTTATCGGCGACTCCAAGGCGCTCTTTAATATATCCACTCCCGTGGCTTCATCACCTTTGAGCTTGCTTTTTTCTAACACTTCCAAAGCTCGAACCAAAGCAACACCTCCTCCGGCGACAACTCCTTCTTCTATTGCCGCACGAGTAGCCGATAGAGCATCTTCCGTCTTGTGTTGTCTGCTTTTCTGCTCGACCTCGGTAAGCGCTCCTACCTTTATGACGGCAACTCCTCCGGCAAGTTTAGCAAGTCTTTTTTGAAGCCCTTCTTTCTCATAGTCGGAATCACTTCCTTCTATTTCTTTTTTAATCTGTTCCACTCTTCTTTCAAGCTCTTTCTTCTTCCCTTTCCCTTCGGTAATAACCGTCTTGTCCTTACCGGCAGTAATTTTACGAGCCGTACCAAGCATTGCTACTTCGGCATTTTCCAACTTAAGACCAACCTCGTCGGAAATAACCTGTCCTCCGCAAACCGCAGCAATATCCTTAAGAGTTTCCTTCTTTTTATCACCGAATCCCGGAGCTTTTATGGCAAGAGTATTAAACGCTCCTCTTAATTTATTAAGAACAAGTGTGGCAAGAGCTTCTCCTTCTATTTCCTCAGCGATAATAACCAGATTCTTTTGTCCCCCTTGAGAAAGTTTTTCCAGAATAGGGACAATTTCATTGACCGAAGAAATCTTCTTATCCGTAATTAAAATATGAGGATCATTATAGACAGCTTCCATTCTTTCCGAATCAGTTACCATGTACGGAGAAACATATCCGCTCTCGAGTTGTAATCCTTTTACCACCTCCTTCTCCAACCCAAACGTTCTTGATTCTTCCACCGTCACTACGCCATCCTTTCCCGCTTCTTCAATAACCTCCGCCATCAAGTCCCCGAGCTCTTCGTCCTCGGCGGATATCGTAGCAACTTGAGCTATTTCTTCTCTCTTTGATATGGTTTTCGCTTCTTTCTTGAGAGCTTCAACTACCATATCTTTTCCTTTGTTAATACCTCTCTTAAGAGAGAGAGGGTCCGCCCCCGCGGTAACATTCTTTAGTCCCGCGGATATCATTGCTCTTGCAAGAAGGGTAGCGGTCGTAGTTCCATCACCTGCCGTATCATTCGCCTTGGAGGCCACCTCTTTTACAACCGAAGCACCTATATTTTCCGTCTTATCTTGCAATTCTATTTCTTCGGTAATAGAAACACCGTCGTTAGTGATAGTGGGAGAGCCGAAGCTCTGTCCGAGTACGACATTACGGCCTTTTGGGCCTATTGTGTACTTTACGGAATCGGCAAGCTTGTTAACTCCCTCCATCATTCTCTTTCTCGCATCTTCTTTGTAGTAAATATTTTTAGCCATAATAATAATGGTTATTTGTCATTTGTTAATTGTCAATAACGGCAAGAATGTCTTCCTGCTTGGCAATTAAGTATTCCTTTTTATCATCGACCGTTTTAGTTTCCGTTGGACCGTATTTGGCAAAAAGGACTTTATCTCCTTTTTTCACTTCGAGAGGAATTAGCTTCCCCGAAGCATTAGTTTTTCCCGGTCCCACGGCGACAACTTTACCCTTTTCCGGTCTTCCTTTCTCCGCGGTATCCGGAAGAAGAATACCTGCTTTGGTTTTTTCTTCTTCCTTCTCCGGCTCGATTAAGACGTTGTTTCCAAGAGGTCTAATATTCACTTTATTAAGGACCTATCCTTATATGGCAAATAGTGCCAATTTCGGATAATCCGGTTTACATTCTTTTTAATTAGCAAACACCTTGTCAGAGTGCCAAAACCATTATTACTTATGAAAAATCCTGTGTCAAGAGCGTAAGTTATTGCAAAAATGCTATTTTATGGTATATTACACAGGAAATGTCTCTCTTTAAGAAATTTCTTTTATATGTAGCAGTTGGGGTGCTCGGGTTTTTTCTGGCGGAATATTTTCTGGATATCACTATAGAGAGCATTCGCTTCCTGTTTTACGTCGGTTTTGCGCTGGGAACTATCAATTTTTTTGTAAGACCTGTTATTTGCCTCGTAACCCTCCCCTTGCGCATACTTACTTTGGGTCTTTTCACTTTTGTTATTAATGTCGCTATTGTTTGGTTCGCCCAAGCAATCTTTCCCGAAATAGTTATTGACGGAGTTTTCAATTTAATTTACACTACTCTTATTATTTGGATTCTGGAGGTTTTACTCCACGGTTTCTCAAGATAAAAATATATGAAAGAATTTTTGCCTTATTTACAAATTATTGTTTCGGTTCTCCTTATCGCCTCTATCCTCCTTCAGAAAGGAGGCGCGGCAATGGGTTCCGCTTTTGGTCAGGGAGAGGATTTCCACACGGAAAGAAGAGGAGCGGACAAAACCCTGTTTATTTCAACCATTGTTTTGAGCGTGGTGTTTATTGTTCTTGCGCTCCTTAATCTTATTCTATAGAGTACCTCTGCATTCATATGTCTAATTTCTTAACGGGTTTCTGGCCAAGAAAATGGCCTTCTAAGAAACAGTGGAAACGAACTTTGGAAGTATTAAATAAAAGGGAAAAAGCCGTCCTTCTTTTCCTTGTGTTTCTGGCGCTAGGCTCACTTTGTTACGCACTTTCTTCTTTTTATTATTCAAAAACAAAGGTGACGCCAACCTTCGGAGGAACTTATAGAGAAGGAGTTGTGCAATCAAACCGTTGGCTTACTATAAATCCCCTCTACGCATCCCAAAGCGATGTAGAGCGAGACATTATAGAAGTAGTCTTTGACGGTCTGATGCGTTATGACAGAAACGGGAAGCTTGTCCCCGGCCTCGCCAAAGAATATAGTACGGAAGATCAAAGAGTATTCGATGTAACCCTTAGGGAAGATATCTACTGGTCGGACGGAGAGGAGATAACCGCAGAAGATGTCGTCTTCACCGTAAATACCATTTTAAGTCCCGACTTTCAAAGCACATTAAGACAACAGTGGACGGGAGTTGATGTTGAGAAAATATCCGAGAACGAAGTACGTTTTACTTTGGATAACGCTTCCGCCGTTTTTCCTGAAAATCTTACACTGAAAATAATTCCCAAACACATCTTCAGTGACTATTCCCCTCGAGACTTTAGATATTCCATACATAATATGAAACCCGTGGGTTCGGGCCCTTACCGCTTTGAAGATATACGGGAAGACTCCGAAGGAAATATTCGATCCTTAAATCTGGAAAAAAATCCCCATTACTTCAGGTCCACCCCTTTTATAAATAAAGTAGTGTTTTACTTTTTTGAAACCGAAGACGACTTGCTAAAAGCCCGAAAAAGAGGAGAAATTGACGGTTTTTCGCTCTCCGATAGTACGGCAAAAGAATTTTCCGCTGCAGAAACAAAAGATTTTAGAAAATACGAGCTCACTCTTCCCCGCTATTTCTCCTTGCTTTTTAACTTAAGAAGAGAAGGAATCTTTCAAGAAAAGGAAGTTCGTAAAGCATTACGTTACGCCACGGATAAAGATGCCCTTATCGAAGAAGTATTAAAGGGAAAAGGCGACTCAGTGACATCCCCCTTCCTCCCCGAATTTTACGGTTTCGACACTCTCGAAACAAAGCATGTGTATGATCCCGAAAAGGCAAAAGAACTGTTAGTGGACGCCGGGTTTGAAAACGGCAAAAAAGAAATTGAAGATCCTTTCCAATTCACAAAAGACCTTAAAGAAGAATCACAGGGAGAAGAAGTAAGAAATCTGCAGAGATGTTTTATCTATCTCCAAGAAGAAGATGATAATCTTTATCCAGAAAAAACCGTGACCGGTTTTTTCGATGAAGAAACGAAAACAGCTGTAAATTATTTCCAAGAGAAATACAAAGAAGAAATCCTCGATCCTCACGGATTTGGAAGCGGAACAGGAATGGTCGCGGGAAGCACAAGAGAGAAGCTGAACGAGCTTTGCGAAGATCTTTTCGATGAGACAGTTGCTTTGGAAATTTCCATTACAACCTTGAGCGACCCTATGTTATCGGAAACCGCCGGTGTTTTGAAAAGCCAATGGGAAGAACTGGGAATAAAGGTAAATATAGAGAAAAAATCTATTTCGGAGTTACGTGAAAAGGTAATTCGTTTACGAGATTTTGATACCTTACTTTTTGGAACAGTGCTCACCGGCCATCTTAATCCGTTACCCTTGTGGCACTCTTCCAAAATAGATGATCCCGGACTAAACCTTTCCGGCTATGAGAATGACAAAGCGGATGAGCTTTTAGAAACAATCATCGAAAAAGACGATGAAGAAAAAATTGAATCTCTGCTTCTTTTGCAAAAAGAAATTATGGAAGATTCGCCCGGTATATTTCTTTACAACCCCTACTTTATTTATTTCGTCTCGGAAAAAGTAAAAGGAATAGAGGAGGGCATTATCACAAACTCTTCAGGGAGGTTTGAATATATCGACCGCTGGTATATAAATACAAAAAGAACACTCAAATAATAAACGCCCCTGTGGTGAAACTGGTATACACGCAGCGTTCAGGACGCTGTCCCGCAAGGGTTGCAGGTTCGAGTCCTGCCAGGGGCACAAGGCCGATGCCTTGCATCGGAAATGATAAATCCTAAATAACAAATTACAAAGCCACCCCTTCGCCACCAAACATTAAGCACTAAATGCAATTTTTAATTTTAAATTTTAATTTCTAATTATTATTGCTTGTGTCTTTACTAATTTTTATTCACCTTAATTACTCAAAAATTTAATATGGAAGAAGAAAAACTGAAAATTATTCCATTGGGAGGACTTGGAGAAGTAGGAAAAAACATGACACTCTTGGAGTGGAAAGATAAAGCACTCATCATTGATATGGGGTTAAGCTTTCCCCAAGAAAAAACTCCCGGAGTGGACTACATAATTCCCAACATCTCCTATTTGCAGAAAAACAAAAAGCATATCCTGGGATTGGTGTTGACCCACGGTCACTACGATCATATCGGAGCGATACCTTATATTATGGGAAAAATAGGAAATCCTCCTATTTTCGGTTCCCCGCTTACTCTTGGAATAACACAAAAAAGGCAGGAAGAATTTCCCATGCAGCCAAAACTGCAGCTTAATGAGATAAAAGATGGCTCAAAAATAGAATTGGGTCCTTTTGAAATAGAGTTTTTCCACCAGAACCATAACATCCCCGACGGACAAGGCTTTCTTATTAAAACTCCTATCGGGAATATTGTTCACACTTCCGATTTCAAATTTGATTTTACCCCCACGAACACACCTGCTACAAATCTCAAAAAACTGGAAAATATCGCTTCCGGCGGAGTGCTTATGCTCATGTCCGACTCTACCGGCGCGGAGGCGGAAGGAAAATCCTTGTCGGAAAATCTCATAAAAGAAAATTTGGAAAAAATATTTAAAACATCCAAAGGACGCATAATTTCCGCAACCTTCGCTTCTCTTATAAATAGAGTGCAGGATATTATTACACTTTCGGAAAAATACAATAGAAAGGTAGTCATTGAAGGGTACGGTATGAAGACAAATGTCGAAATATCCCAAAACCTTGAATATCTCAAGGTAAAAAAAGGTACTATAATTCCCGCAGAGAAAGCTGCGGACTATCCTGACAATCGCATAACCATTCTTTCAACAGGAGCACAAGGAGAAGGAGCTGCCGCTCTTATGCGTATCCTGAGCAAACAACATCGCCACTTCCATCTTAAAAAAGGTGATACCGTAGTACTTTCTTCCTCCGTCATCCCCGGAAACGAGCGTGCCGTACAAGGTCTCAAAGATGACATTATGAGGCAAGGAGCGGATATTTTCCACTCGCAGATGATGGACATCCACGCAAAGGGACACGCCCAAAAAGAAGAATTACAGGAGATGATAAGGATAATGAAACCAAGGTTTTTCATGCCTATCCACGGGCAATACTCAATGATGGCAAGCCACGCAAAGATTGCGGAAGGGGAGGGCGTTAAGCAGAACAATATCGCTCTTACCGATAACGGCCATATTATTGAACTTACTCCGGAAAAGATGCATATTAGCAAAAAACCTGTTTCCGTGGGTCCGGTAATGGTCGATGGCTCCGGTGTAGGTGATGTTGGTGGTGTAGTACTTCACGACCGAATGGAACTTGCGGAAAGTGGAATTTTTGTAATTATTACCGTAATTGATAAAAAAACCAGAAAAATTAAAAATTCTCCGGATATTATTTCGCGAGGTTTCGTATATCTGCGAGAGTCACAAGCACTTCTTACCGAAACGAGAAAAAAGGTCTTAGAAATTATTTCTCAAGCCGGAAAAAAGAAAAAGGACTCCAAAATTATTAAACAGGAAATAAAAACGAAGACGGAGAGTTTTCTTTTTAGCAAGACAGGAAGAAGGCCTATCGTTCTTCCTGTGGTGATAGAAATATGATACTATAATAAATAACAAGTGACCATTGACAATTGACATCGGAATTTGTCAAAAGTCACAGGGTATAGGTCATAAGTCAAAATCATGCGTGTTTTTAGCGGAATACAACCAACAGGAAGCTTACATATCGGAAATTACTTCGGAGCAATCAAACAATGGCTCGATTTTCAATATGAGAACGAATGCATTTTCTGCATTGTAGATCTTCACGCCATAACCGCTCCCTACGATAACGAAAAATTACAGGAGCTTATTATGGAAAAAGCCATCATTTATCTGGCAGCGGGATTGGACCCGGAAAAAGTTATTATTTTTACACAATCTTCGGTAAAGGAACACACAGAGCTTTGCTGGCTCTTAAATACCGTGACCCCGCTCGGGGAGCTCTACAGAATGACCCAGTACAAAGAAAAAAGCACAAAGTATAAAGACAAAGAAAACGCAGGACTTTTGAATTATCCTATCTTGATGGCAGCAGATATCCTTCTTTACGGTACACAAATGGTGCCCGTAGGAGAAGATCAAAGGCAACACGTAGAGCTCGCCAGAAAAATAGCTCGCAAGTTCAATAGCACCTTCGGAGAAACCTTTATTTTACCACAAGAAAAGCTCCCTACTCAGGGAGCACGTATTATGAACCTTGCCGACCCTACTAAAAAGATGTCTAAATCCGATACGGATAAAAAAGGTTCTATTTCCCTCTTTGATTCGCCGGAAGTAATAAGAAAGAAAATAAAGTCTGCTGTAACAGATACCTACAAAACAATAAAGTACGAGCCGAAAAAAAGACCCGGAATGGCTAATCTCCTAACTATTTATGCTCTGCTTGCCGATACTACGGCAAAAGAGGTGGAGAAAGAAGTAAAGGGAAAGACCTACAGCGCTTTTAAAGAGGAGCTCGCGGATTTAATAATAGAAAAATTAGAACCCTTTAGAAGAAAAAGGGAAGAGTTTATGTCCCGAGAAGTTTACATAAAAGAAATTCTAAATCAGGGAGAGAAGAAGGCTCGGGTACTTGCCGAGTCTAAGATGGAAGAGGTCCATAAGAGAATGGGCATATCCTAAAATGTCAAAGGTGATACCTTTAATAATCTCAAAAATTAGACTGCTGTCATTTAAAGCTCTCCCCATGCACACCCCAGGGGTGTACATGGGGGTTCTTGATACTATTACACTAAACATTCTTCTTTTTAAAAGAGTATATATATAAGATTTTTGCAAGAGACAATCTTGTAAAAAAACAGATGTCCGGCCTCTGCGAACTTAGGTCAATGCTGTCATTCCCGACTTCGATCGGGAATCTATCTTTACTGGATCCCCGCTTAAGCGAGGATGACAACGGAAGTTAAAAATTCCAAGATTCAACAACATCTTTGTAAAAATTCGTTACTCTCTCTTGATGTTCCTTTTTTATTAATAGGAAGCTAACATCTTCTCCCAGCTTCTTAAAATTTACATCGGCAAACTCTTCTTTCATTTTAGAGATTAACTCTTTTTCATCTCCGATATTCTTCTTTTCTAGCAAGTAACCAAAATCAGGCTTTGTTTTTCTGTTGTTTACAAGATAATTTATATCGAAAAAATCTCTTCCCATCATTCTCTTTCTATCGAAAGCACAAACTATTTTCTGGGATAATAAAAGGTTTTCAGGGACTACTTTTATTTTAGTGTATACATCAAAATTATCTAAATTAAAAATAGAAGGAGTAAATGCATAGTTTTGAGGGAAAGTATCTATCTGAATAGTCAAATTCTCATCTTCATGGGGAGATATTTTCTTTTCAAATAAAAGGCGGGAGAACTTTAAATAACATCTAGTTGAGGCTTTTATTGTTATTTTTGCTTCCACCCTTAATCCTTCCTTCTCCAGTCTGTTTTTAATAACCTCTATCATTTCTTCAAAATCTTTGGTAGTTAAGCCAAGATTGTCAAAATCTAGATCTTCAGAAAATCTCTGATTGTTGTAGGCTATGCGGAGAGCCGTTCCACCTAAGAAAACAAGTTTTTCTCCAAAG